>NZ_JBNNVR010000004.1:0-109500 GCF_050280645.1 Pseudomonas sp. NPDC089554 | reverse complement strand
TATTGTGTATTTTTTTGTTCTCCTCGTGGGGGGGGGCTTTTGGGGGGCATCCCCGCAACCTACCGTTTCCCGGCCGGCGGGTGGGGGGCGCAATTCCTGTAGGAGCGGGCTTGCCCGCGAAGAGGCCGCCACCTATTTCAAGAACTCAACATTCGACGAACGCCACCGCCAACCCGCCGCGCGAGGTCTCCTTGTAGTTGGCGTGCATGTCCGCGCCGGTGTCGCGCATGGTGCGGATCACCCGGTCGAGGGAAATGAAATGCTCGCCATCGCCACGCAGAGCCATCTGCACAGCATTGATGGCCTTCACCGCAGCAATGGCGTTGCGCTCGATGCACGGCACCTGCACCAGCCCGCCAACCGGGTCGCAGGTCAGGCCCAGGTTGTGCTCAAGGGCGATCTCGGCAGCGTTTTCCAACTGCGGCGGTGTCGCGCCAAGCACTTCGGCAAGGCCCGCTGCGGCCATCGAGCAGGCCGAGCCCACCTCGCCCTGGCAGCCCACCTCGGCGCCAGAAATGGAAGCGTTCTTCTTGCACAGGATGCCCACCGCAGCAGCCCCCAGCAGGAACTTCACCACATCGTCGTCGCAGGCGTCGGGGTTGAACTTCATGTAGTAATGCAGCACCGCCGGGATGATGCCCGCCGCGCCATTGGTAGGCGCGGTGACCATGCGCCCTCCGGCAGCATTTTCTTCGTTGACCGCCAGGGCAAACAGGTTGACCCATTCCATGGCGCTCAAGGTCGAGCCGATCACGTTAGGTTTGCCCAGCTCCTGCAAGCTGCGGTGCAGCTTGGCGGCGCGGCGCTTGACCTTGAGCCCGCCGGGCAGGATGCCCTCGTTGGCCAGGCCATTGGCGACGCACTCGCGCATCGCGGCCCAGATCTTCAGCAAGCCTTCGCGAATATCCGTTTCGCTGCGCCAGGCGCGTTCGTTGGCCATCATCAGCTGGCTGACGCTCAGGCCATGGGCTTTGCACAGCGCCAGCAGCTCGGCGCCGGAAGAAAACTCGTAAGGCAGTTCGACCTCCGAACCGCTGGACACCGGCGCATCGAGCTCGGCCTGCTCGATGATGAAACCACCGCCAATCGAGTAGTAAGTCTGCACCAGCAGGCTGCCCTGCTCGCCCATGGCCTCCAGGCTCATGGCGTTGGGGTGGTAGGCTAGGTTCTCGTTCAGCAGGCACATGTCGCGCCCGTACTGGAACGCCACCGGATGGCTACCGTCGAGCATCAGGCACTGCTCCTGCATCAGCTGGTCGATACGCGGCTCGATGCTGTGCGGGTCGATGCGGTCCGGCCACTGGCCCATCAGGCCCAGCAGGCAGGCGCGGTCGGTGGCATGGCCAATGCCGGTGGCCGAAAGCGAGCCATACAGACGAACCTCCACACGCTGCACCTGGGCCAGCACACCCCGCTCGCGCAACGCCTGGGCGAAGGTCGCGGCGGCGCGCATGGGGCCGACGGTGTGGGAGCTGGACGGGCCGATGCCAATCTTGAAGAGGTCGAAAACACTGATAGCCATGCTAATGCCTGGCCGCTACGGCAAACCTCTGCGCGAAGCGGCTCTCCTGAAAAATTGATGGAAGCTGCGAATTTGATGATACTGACGCGCTCGTCACCTGATGACCAACGAAACTTCCTACACAAGGCTTTAGCAGGACTAAACGATGAAAGGCCAACTCAACGGCCAGGTGTTCGTCTGGCTGCATGTGTTCTCCTGTGCGGCGCGGCACCTGTCGTTCACCCGCTGCGCCGAAGAACTGCACATCACTCCCGGTGCGGTCAGCCAGCAGATGCGCCAGCTCGAGGAGCGCCTGGGCTTCAAGCTGTTCCTGCGCCGCGCCCGGGGCGTGGAGTTGTCTGCCGAGGGCCAGCGCCTGGCGCAGACCGTGGCGGAGGCCTACGGCAGCATCGAGACCGAGCTGTTGCGCCTGGATGCCGGCGAGATCCGCGGCACCCTGCGCCTGCGCTCGATCCCCTCGTTCCTGGCCAAATGGCTAACCCCGCGCTTGCCGCGTTTCCAGCAGCGCTACCCGGACATCGAGCTGCGCCTGGTGGCCGAGGACAGTAAACAGGCGCTGCACGAAGGCGACTTCGACCTGGCCATCGACCTCAACGACGGCAGCTACCCCGGCATGCTCTCGACCCCCCTGCTGGACGAGCAGATCTTCCCCGTGTGCTCGCCGGCCTTGCTGCGCGGGCGCCCGCCGCTGCATGGCCCACAGGACCTGGCGCACTACCCGTTGCTGCACGACATCACCGCCTGGCGCGGCAGTTCGGAATACGCCGAGTGGGAGTTCTACCTGGAGGGCATTGGTGCGAGCGGGCTGGACGTGCGCCGTGGGCACACCTTCAACCGCAACCACCTGACCATCGAGGCGGCGATTGCCGGGGTGGGCGTGGCGATCGCCCGGCGTACCCTGCTCAACGACGAACTCGAACGCGGCACGCTGATCGTGCCGTTCGGCGTGGCGATCCCCAACCACAAGCGTTATGTGCTGCTGTACCCGCCTGGTGGGCTGACCCAGCCGGGGGCACGGGCAGTGCATGACTGGCTGGTGGAAGAAGCGCAGGCGTTCAGGGCGCTGCACCCCCTGAACCTGCCCCATTGATAGCGTAAGCACCTTGTTGTGGGTGCGACCTGGTTGTGGGAGCCGCCTTCACTGCGCCGCCGTCGTCACCGACACGCCCTTGGCCTTGTCCGGCGTTACCACCTGGCTCAAGTCGATGTGGCGGAACTCAGGCTTGGCCCCCAGGCGCGCATTGAAACGCACGTTGAAGGTAAACGGGTCCTCAGTGGGTACATCCAGCGCCCGACCATAGGTGGCTGCCACGCCCTGGGCGTCATAGCCCATCAGGCGCAGCAGCGTGGGGAAGATGTTGTAGTGGCTGGACGCATTGCGGTTCTGCGCCAGGTGCTGTTGCCAGTCCAACCCCTGCACGCCCTTGCCCTGGATCACCACCAGCGGCACCACACCTTCCTCGGGCACCGGGTCGCTGTCGCAGTGCGTGTTCAGGCCGGGGTTGCCGCGTTCGTGCAGGTCTTGTCCGTGGTCGGAGGTGTAGAGCAGCACGGCCTGGCTCATGTCGCCCTCGGCGAACAACCGGCGGAAGAACTCGCCGACGTTCCACAGCACGGTATTGCGGTAGGCATTGCGGTACAGCACCCAGTCCTGGGGCTGGCCGTCGAAGCCGTCGCGGGTGCCGGTATCGGCGATGTCGGTGTAACGCCCGCGTGGCAGGACCGGCTGATACGTCAGGAATTGGTCCGGATACTTGTCGTGCACCGGAAAATGCGCCCCGACCTTGTTGATCACGATCAGTTGCGGCGTGTCGTTCTTGAGCAACGCCACCAAGCGCTCCAGCGCGGCCATATCGCGCTCCATGACCGGTGTTTCCTCGAACTGCACGAACAGGTCGATATCGCGCTTCTCGGTCTCGGTCATGAGGTTCTGCAAGTTGCCGCCGGTGCGCTGGCTGTCGATATACACCGTGCCCATGCCCGCCGCCTTGGCGTACTGCCAGATCGACGGCAAGGTGGCGTTCATGCGCAGGTAGTCACCACGGGTGCCGCCGTAGCGCAGGGTCACGTTGGTATCGGCGCTGCAATTGGCGATGGAGGCCGCATAGCCATAGTTGACGATGTCCACGCCCGGCTGCGGCTGCGCCAGGTGGCTGGTGACGCCGGCCGGCGTGTTGATGTCCAGGTAGTTGCCCGAAATGCTCTCGTCGATCACCAGCACGATGTCACGCGCCATCGGCGCACCAGTACGCGCCAGGGTTACCGGTTGGCGTGGGCCGACACGGTCATGCAGGGCTTCGTAGCCGAACAGGCTCAGGTAGGCCAGTGGCGTGTACATTACCGGCAAGCCCCGGGCGCCCTCGCCTGCACGCACGAACAACACGCCGATCAACAGCAGCAAGGCCAGTGCCGGCGCAACCAGCGGCAGCGCCCACGGCAGGCGCGGCCAAGGCCCTGGACGCAGCCCCAGCCCCAGTAGCAACAACAAAGCCTTGGCGGCAGCCTCGGTGATTGCTACGTGGTACTGCTGCAACGCCTCCTGGATAAAACCGCCGGAATAGACCATGGACACGAACGCGCTATAGGTCAGGTAGGTCTCGGTGATGCGGATGTAGGCGTCGAAGAACAGTGCGCTGGCGGCGAACACCAGCGCCAGCGGCCAGCGTACCCAGCCCGGACGTATCCACGCCGCCATCAGTAACCCCAGCAGCAGTACGCCCGCCATCCCAAGGTAGAGCAGCAACGCGAAGCCAAGACCCAGCGCGTCTATGCGCTCCTGGTAATAGGCGTGGAAGCTCGCCAGGTAGATGAACAGCAACGCCAGCTTGATCCATCCGCGCATGATTCGCCCACTCCGGTCATGGATTTCTCCTCAAACCGTAGCAGTCTTGAAACAAATCACAAGCCGTAAAAGTCAATTTTCCGGCGATATCAGAACGCCTGAATTTGGCACTTTTGGCATACCCATCCCAAGCCTCTCTATTACGACGAGCCCTCATTATTCGCGGCCTCTGACCGTTCATCAGTTCGCAAAGCGGCCAACTGCCAGTAGCTTTGTGCGCTAACTCTCGGATTGGAAACAGGTTGATGGCCAATGGCCGTTTCGATTAGGCGCTGTAACTGCGACGCAACATGCCATTGCTTTGACGCAAACCCAGGCAGCTGAGCTATACCGAAAACACACCACTGTTTCACCTCCCTTACTCATCCATACGAGGCGAGCCGACATGGACGTGAGCGTATTTGGCACCGGTTACGTAGGACTTGTACAAGCGGCCGCCCTGGCGGATGTCGGCCACCGAGTCCTGTGCATCGACGTAGACGCCCACAAGATCAACCAGCTGCGCCAGGGCGTACCGCCCATCAGCGAGCCGGGCCTGTCGGACCTGCTGGAAGACAACATCAAGGAAGGCCGCCTGCTGTTCAGCACCCAGGCCAGCGACGCGGTAACCCACGCCGAGCTGATCTTCATCGCCGTCGGCACCCCGCCCGACGAGGACGGCTCGGCCGACCTCAGCCACGTGCTCAACGTCACCCGGCAGATCGCCGAGCTGATGACCGCCGACCGCACACTGATCATCAAGTCCACGGTGCCGGTGGGCACTGCCGACCAGGTCATGGCCCTGGCCTGCGCCGAATTGCAGCGCCTGGACAAGGGCCAGTTGCAGGTGCGCGTGGTGTCCAACCCGGAATTTCTCAAGGAAGGCAGCGCCCTGGCCGACTGCATGCGCCCGGACCGGATCATCGTCGGCACCCATGACGAAGTGGCCCACGACCAGCTTGCCGAGCTGTACGCGCCGTTCTGCCGCAACCACGAAAAACTGATGTTCATGGACAACCGCAGCGCCGAGCTGACCAAGTACGCCGCCAACGCCATGCTGGCCACGCGCATCAGCTTCATGAACGAGCTGGCCAACTTGAGCGAGCACCTGGGCGCCGACATCGAGGCGGTACGCCGCGGCATCGGCTCCGACCCGCGCATCGGCTACCACTTCATCTACCCCGGCTGCGGCTTCGGCGGCTCGTGCTTCCCCAAGGACATCAAGGCCCTGCTGCATACCGCAGAACACAGCGGCATGCCGCTGCGCCTGCTGCAAAGCGTCAATGAAGTGAACGACCAGCAGCGCCGTATCCTCTTCGCCAAGCTCAAGCAGCGCCTGGGCGGCGGCCTGAAAGGCAAGTCGATCGCCCTGTGGGGGCTGGCCTTCAAGCCCAACACCGACGACATGCGCGAAGCGCCCAGCCGCTACCTGATGGAAGCACTCTGGGCCGAGGGTGCCACGGTGCGTGCCTACGACCCCGAGGCCATGGACGAATGCCGCCGCCTGTACGGCTACCGTGACGACCTGCAACTGTGCGCCACCCGCGACGACACCCTGCAGGACGCCGATGCCCTGGTGATCTGCACCGAGTGGAAGAACTTCCGCGTGGTGGACTTCTCGCTGCTGGCCAGCAAGCTGCGCGAGCGGGTGATCGTCGATGGCCGCAACCTCTACAACCCCGAGCAAGTTGCCTCCCATGGCCTGATCTACAGCGGCATCGGCCTGCGCCAGGTCACCCCGTGTGCCGACGGCGGCCAGGTGGGCGCGCCATGAAGGTGCTGGTCACCGGCGCGGCCGGCTTCATCGGTGCCCACACCTGCCGGCGCTTGCTGCGCGAGGGGCACCAGGTGGTGGGCCTGGACAACTTCAACGACTACTACGACCCGGCCCTCAAGCACGACCGGGTGCAGTGGGTGCGCCAGTTGCCTGGCGAGTTCCAGCTGCACACCCTGGAACTGGCCGACCGCGACGCCATGGCCCGCCTGTTCGCCAGCGAGCGCCCCGAGGTAGTGGTACACCTGGCCGCCCAGGCCGGGGTGCGCTACTCGTTGCAAAACCCGCAGGCGTACCTGGACAGCAACCTGGCCGGGTTCCTCAACATCCTCGAGGGCTGCCGCCGCCACCCGGTGCAGCACCTGCTGTATGCCTCGTCCAGCTCGGTGTACGGCGCCAACCAGCGCACCCCCTACCGGGTCCAGGACGCCGTCGACCACCCGCTGTCGCTGTACGCCGCCACCAAGAAAGCCAACGAGGCCATGGCCCACAGCTACAGCCACCTGTTCGGCATCCCGTGCAGCGGTTTGCGCTTCTTCACCGTGTACGGCCCCTGGGGGCGCCCGGACATGTCGCCCATGCAGTTCGCCAAGGCGATCAGCGAGGGCCGGCCGATCCAGCTGTTCAACCATGGCCGCCACCAGCGCGACTTCACCTACATCGACGACATCGTCGAAAGCCTGGTGCGGCTGATGCCCAACCCGCCATTGGCCAACCCCGGCTGGAACCCGTTCCTTCCGGACCCGGCCAGCAGCCAGGCGCCCTGGCGCCTGTACAACATTGGCGGGCAACGCCTGGTGGAGCTGCTCGACTACCTGGCGCTGCTGGAAAAGCACCTGCAACGCAACGCGGTGATCGAGCTGCTACCGCTGCAACCGGGCGACGTGCTGGCGACCTGCGCCGATGCCAGCGCCCTGGCCCAGGTCACCGGCTTCACCCCACAGGTCTCCCTCGATGAAGGGCTCAGGCGCTTCGTCGCCTGGTTTCAACACTACTACTCGCACAGCGCCACAGACGGCCAACCCGCAAGCGAGCAGGCGGATCAACGGAGGGTGGTATGACAGGACAAGCCAAGAGCGCACAGCTACAAGCGCTGTACCAGGACAAACGCATGGACCCGGCGCACCGCCAGCGCATCGACGCGGCCATCCACATGCAGGGCCGTGGCTGGGTGACCGGCCGCGTCGGCGGGCGGCCCTGGACCCTGTCACGGACCAACCGCGTGCTGTCGTGCATCGCCGCCCTGGGCTTGCTGGCTGTGCTCTCACCGCTGTTCCTGGTGCTGGCGGTGCTGATCAAGCGCAGCAGCACAGGCCCGGTGTTCTTCGTGCAGAAACGCACCGGCTACCGGGGGCGGCTGTTCGGCATGTTCAAGTTCCGCACCATGGTCGCCAACGCCGAAGCGCTGAAGGACTCGGTGCGCCACCTGAACAAGCACGGCAGCGACTCGATCGACTTCAAGATCGACAAGGACCCGCGCATCACCTCGGTAGGCAGTTGGCTGCGGCGCAGCAGCCTGGACGAGCTGCCCAACCTGATCAACGTGGTCACCGGCGACATGCGTCTGGTCGGCCCACGCCCCACCTCGTTCAACGCCTACCGCTACAAGGACAACCACCTCGCGCGGTTGTCGATCCACCCCGGCATGACCGGCCTTTGGCAGATCTCCGGGCGCAGCAACATCGATTTTGACCAACGCGTAGAGCTTGACCTGAGCTACATCAACGAACAGAGCCTGCTGCTGGATCTGAAGATCCTGTTGAAGACCCCGTTCAAGGTTTTCACTGGCCACGGAGCAAGTTGAGATGGACGGTTCCACTTCGAGAAGCCTGAGTATCGCCACCCCAAGCGAGACCAACCTGACCGCCACTGTCCTCGACCTCGACCAGCGCACCCTGCTGCTGACCGCGGCCAACACCGGCACCGGCACCAGTACCAGCACCCTGGCCTTCGCCAGCCAGCTGGCCATGATGAGCGCAGGCAACGTGCTGGTGGTCGACGCCAGCAACGCCAGCCTTAGCCAGCAACTGGGCCTGGGCAAGCTGCGCGGCTACAGCGACCTGTTGTTCGATGACGACACCCCGCCGCTGGCCCAGGACTGCGTGGTGCACCTGAGCGACCAGCCGTTCGATGTACTCCCGGCCGGCATCTGGCGGCGCGGCCGCGAACGCCTGGACCCGGAGCGCCTGCGCATTCTGCTGAACCAGTTCGCCGCCCAGTACCGCTTCGTGGTGATCGATGGCGAGGCGATCTACGCCAGCGCCGACAGCCTGGTGATCGGCACCCTGGTCGATGGCGTGATCCTGGTGGTGTGCGCCGAGCAGACCCGCAAGGAGGTGGCCCAGGCAGCCGCCCAGCGCCTGACCCAAGCCGGTGCGCGGTTGATCGGCAGCGTGTTCAACAAGCGCAAGTACTACATGCCCAAGTGGCTGTACGACAACCTCTGAGAGGACGCACAGGATGAACGCCATGAGAGTGCCAACGATAGCCCTGTGCGTGCTGGCCCTGGCCGGCTGCGCCAGCCAGCAAAGCCGCGAGATGCCGGTGTCGATCCTCACCGCCCCCGCCGCCGAAAGCCAGGCCACCGAAGTGGCCCGCCGCGAGCAGGTGCTGCGCCCGCAGGACGTGCTGGAAGTGATCTTCCACGTCAGCAACCGCTCCGCCGGGGTGTACCGCATCCAGTCCGGCGACACCCTGGACCTGAACTTCATGGCCGCCAGCGGCCTGAACGGCCAACAGCTGGTGCAGCCCGATGGCAGCATCACCCTGCCCAGCACCAACGCCTCGGTACGCGTCGAGGGCATGAGCCCCAGTGAGGCGGAGGGCGCGATTCGCCAGGCCTACCAGGACAAGCGGGTGTTCAAGCCCAACCGCGACCAGGTCACCGTGCGCGTGCTGAGCCCGATGACCGACGAGGTCAACCTGAAGAACGCCCTGACCCACCCCGGCACCGGCATGAGCCGCGACATCACCGTGGGTAACGACGGCCGCGCGACCTTCCCGGAAATCGGCTCGATCCCGCTGCAGGGCATGACCGTCAACCAGCTGCGCGACTACCTCAACGAACGCTACGCCAGCCTGCCGGGGCGCATGAGCGTGGACGTGCTGCTCAAGTCCACCGCCGCCAACGAAATCTATGTGCTCGGCGAAGTGGGCCAGCCTGGCGCCTTCCAGATTCGCCGGCCGGTCTCGGTGCTGGAGGCCCTCACCCTGGCGCGCGGCCCGACCCTCAAGGCCAAGCTCGGCTCGGTGGTGATCATGCGCCGGCAGGGCAACGTGGTGCATGCCGTCAACTACGACGTCGACCAGGCCCTCTCCGGCGGCACCCAGAAACTTGCCTACCTGCAGCCCGAAGACATGCTGTACGTGCCCAAGACCACCCTGGCCAGCGCCGCCGAGCTGTCCCGGCAACTGGCCGATGTGGTGCTGTTCCAGGGCTTTGGCTTCAGCTTCAGCTACCGCGTCGACAACAAAGACGATGACAACTGACCGGGGACAGGACCATGACCACGCAACCGAAAGAAAACTATGTGCATGAGTTCTTCCGCATCTTCTTCGCCAACCGCCAGTTGGTGAAAAGGGTGTTCCTGATGTTCGCGATCATTGCCCTGGCACTGCCCCTGGTGCTGCGCGAAAGCTTCGATATCACCGCTGAAGTGATCGTGCAGTCCAAGAAGCTGTCGCAGAGCGACACCAGCTCTGCCCTGGCCCAGGAAGCCGACCAGTTCATCCCGCCGTCGCTGGCCGACATGGAAACCGAGAGCAACATCCTGCGCTCGCCCACCCTGATCCGCCAGACCATCGCCCAACTGCGAGAGGAAGGCCAGTACCAGAGCGAGCCGGGGCTGCTGCAACGCACAGTGCTGACCCCGCTGCGCCAGGGCGTGCTCGACCCGCTGCGCAACCTGCTGGGCAGCAAGGCCAGCGACACCCGCGACACCGAGCTGGACGCCCTCACCGACCAGGCCATCAAGGACCTCGCCGTCGAAACCCTGCCAGGCTCGAACGTCATCTCGGTGAGCTACAGCGCGCAAGACCCGAAACAGGGCACCCTGTTCGTCGCCCGCCTGCTGGACAACTTCCTGAAGAACCGCCAGGACCTGCAATCGAACGAGTTGCCCGAAGCCTTCTACGAGCAGAAGAAACTGCATTACCAAGCGCGTCTGGGCGACCTGGAGACCCAGCGCCTGGGCCTGCTGACAGCCATCGGCTCCTCTGACCCCAAGGAAGAGATCACCTTCCGCCTGAACGCAATCAACACCGAAGAGCAGGCGCTGAACCTGCAACGTGACCGCCAGTTGCAGAACCAGCAGTGGCTCGACTACCTGCGCAGCAGCCTGAGTGCTGCGAGCAAGGCGAAGATGGCCGACTACGCCTTCCCCTACACCTTCACCACCACGGTGGACAACGTCGCCTTCGAAGACCGCGAGATCAAGCAGCTCGGCGAGCAACTGACCACCCAACTGGCCCGCTACAACGGCGATGCCACGGTGTTCCAGCCCGGCGCCGAGCAGATGGTCATGGCCCGCCAGCAGATCGCCCAGTTGCGCGGGCAATTCCTGAAGATCGTCGAGAACCGCATTCGCGAGCGTCAGCAGGACCTGGCCGTGACCAAGCAGGTGATCGACCAGAAGACACAGCGCATCGCCGAGTACAAGCAGCGCATCAACCAACTGCGCGAAACCCAGAGCAAGACCCGCCAGCTCGACACCGAGATCGACGCCCTGCACAAGGCCTTCTCCACCTATGCCCAACGCTACGAGGAAAGCCGTGGCCAGGGCCTGCTCGACGGCAGCCAGTCGAACGCACGGATTCTCAGCGCGCCCTACGAACCCGCCACCGCGGCCTTCCCGAAACCTGGCCTGATCATTCCATTCGGCCTGATCACCGGCTTGCTGCTGGCGATTGCCGTGGTGTACGTGCGTGAGTTCTTCGACCACCGCTTCAAGCACCCGGCACAGGTCACCCACGAACTGGACCTGCCCGTGCTGCTGGTGATCAACGACCAGGCCCCGGCACTGGCCAACCCGCACAGGAACTGGTCGCTGCCACGCCTGGTGCATTGGGTGCGCAATTGAACGCCGCCGTACCCGCAGCCGAGCGCCCGATCCTGCACCTGCTCAGCAGCGGTGGGTTCTACGGCGCCGAGCGCATGCTTCTGGACCACTGCCAGGCCACCCCTGGCAGGCACCGGGTGCTGTTTCTCGACGCCCCGGCAGAACTGGTGATGCGCTTCCAGCAAGCGGGGGTCGACTGCCAGGCCTGCCGTGGCCTGGGCGAGCTGTTGCGGGTACTGGCGGCGCAGCGCGGCGAGCGGCCGCTGATCAACACGCACAATTTCAAGGGCCTGCTGTTCGGCTGGGTCGGTGCGACGCTGTGGCGCCTGCCGATGGTCACCACCCAGCACGGTTTCACCC
Organism: Pseudomonas sp. NPDC089554; assembly: GCF_050280645.1. Taxonomy (NCBI): domain Bacteria; kingdom Pseudomonadati; phylum Pseudomonadota; class Gammaproteobacteria; order Pseudomonadales; family Pseudomonadaceae; genus Pseudomonas; species Pseudomonas sp. NPDC089554. The sequence continues at coordinate 97,966 of NZ_JBNNVR010000004.1, read as the reverse complement.
CACGCAGCCGCAAGCAGCGTTTCTATACCTGGCTGAGCCTGCAACTGTGCCGCACCCCGACCGTCGACCGGGTGGTGTGCGTGGCCGAGAGCATCGCGCGCATCCACCGTGAGGCTGGGGTCCAGGCGCACAAGCTGGAGGTGATTCCCAATGGCCTTCCAGACAGCACCGAGCACACCGCTGCGCCACGCCCCGCGCACGGCGACAACGCCTGGCTCGCCGCCTACGTAGGCCGGCTGTCCAGCGAAAAAGGCCCCGACCTGTTCCTCGACACCTTGATCCCCCTGTGCCAGCGCCACCCCCAGGTGCACGCCGTGATGCTCGGCGAAGGCCCCGAGCGAGACAACTTGCAAGCCCGCATCGACGCCGCTGGCCTCGGCGAACGCATCACCCTGCCAGGCTTCCAGCGCGACATGCACAGCTGGATGACCCGTCTGAACGCCCTGGTCATCAGCTCACGCACCGAAGGCACGCCAATGATCCTGCTCGAAGCCATGCAGGAAGGCGTGCCAGTGGCCGCGTTCGGCGTCGGCGGCATTCCCGATGTGATCGAGCATGGGCGCAACGGCCTGCTGGCTACGCCCCTGGCCACCGCCGAGCTGGGCGAGCACCTGCAAGCGCTGCTGCAAGACCCGCAACAGGCCGCCGAGCTGGTCGCCCGCGCCCGCCAGACCCAACGCGAACGCTACCACCTGCCGACCCTGGCACAACACTGGGCCCGGGTGTACCTGGGCACCGCCAAGGAGGTTGTCGCATGATCATCCCACTGTCGCTGGTGAGCCTGGTGGCGCTGGTGTGCCTGGGCTTGCTGGCCAGCCCCTACCCCTACCTGGCTCCCGGCGCAGTGCTGGGCCTGGCCGGTGCGCTGCTGCTGTACCGCAAGCCGGCCTGGGGCCTGCTGGCGATTGCCGCGCTGGTGCCCATGGAAGGCCTGCTCAAGGACAACCTGGTGTCCGGCGCCAAGCTGATCGGCCTGGGCCTGGTGCTGATCCTGTCGCTGCAACTGGCCGTGCGCCAACTGCCCGGTGAGCGCCTGCGCAGCAACCAGTGGCGCTTGCTGCTGCCGTTCATGGCGCTGTACCTGCTGAGCCTGTGGACCAGCGACAACGTCGGCCTGTCGGTACTGAACCTGCGCGAGTTACTGGTAGGCCTGGTGGTGTTCGTGCTCACCCTGCTGGTGGGCCGCGACCTGAACCTGGCCCTGCTGGCGCGCCTGGTGACGGTCAGCGTATGCGTCACCTGCCTGTTCGCGATCTTCTCCACCAAGTACCAGGAGCAGGGCCGCGCCTCGGGCATGCTCGACCCCAACGCTTTCGCCCTGCTGATCACCATCGCCCTACCCCTGGGCCTATGGCTGGCGATCAAGACCCGGCAATGGCCGCTCAAGCTGTTCTGGGTCGCCTGCTGCCTGTTGCTGCTGGCCGGCATGACCAAGACCGAGTCGCGCTCAGGCCTGGTGGTGCTGATGATCAGTGCCGGGATCGTGGTGTACAACTACCGCGAGCAGTTGGCGCACATCCGCCCGCGGCACCTGGGTTTCGCCATGCTGGGCCTGGCCATCGTCCTGCCACTTGGCGCAGCGATGATGCCGGCCGGCTACGTGGACCGCATCCAGTCGCTGGTGCTGCTCAAGTCCGGGGTCAATGCGCACAAGGATGAATCCCTGGGACGGCGCTCGTCCTACCTGGTGGTGGGCAAGGACATGATCAGCGAACACCCGCTGCTCGGCGCAGGCCCCGGCACCTTCCCGCTGCACTATGCCGATACCGGTTTCTCCAAGGCCTTCGCCCCGGTCAACAGCAAGACCACCGACCTCTACCGCCGCGCGCACAACACTTACCTTGAGCTGTTCAGCGAAACCGGCGTGCCGGCGGGCTTGTTGTTCGTCGGCATGATCGCCCTGGCCCTGCGCAACTTCTGGCGTGCCCGCGCCGCCTGGCAGGCGGCTGGCGACTTGGACCGCGCCGACCTGATGACCCACCTGACCATGAGCATGCTGGCCATCGGGCTGTTCCTGATGTTCCTCAGCGCCCCCAGCCACAAGTACCTGTGGCTGATGCTGGCGCTGTCCAGCGTGCTGGTGCGCCAGGCCAGCGAGGCCCCGCGACCACAGGAGCAGCCATGAGCCGGGTCAGCATCGTCATTCCGATGTTCAACGAGGCCCGGCACATTGGCCGTACCCTCGATGCCGCGCGCCGCGCCGCCAGCAATGCGGGCCTGGCCTGCGAGCTGGTGGTGGTGGACAACGGCTCCAGCGACAACGGCCCCGCCATCGCCCGCCAGCACGGCGCCCAGGTGCTGAGCCTGCCCGGGGTGGCCATCGGCGCGCTGCGCAACCAGGGCGCCCGCGCCTGCCAGGGTGATTGGCTGGCGTTTCTCGACGCCGATATCGAAGTGCCGGAAAACTGGCTGGACCTGCTGATCGGCCTGCAACAACGTGGCGAGGGCGATGTGTTCGCCCTCGATTGCGACACCCCACGCCAGGCACCCTGGTTCGCCCATGCCTGGCAGCGCCGCACCCTGCGCGCCGGGCAGACGGTACAGGACTGCACCTGGCTGCCCACCCCCAACCTGCTGATGCGCCGCAGCTGGTTCGAGCAGGTCGGCGGTTTCGACGAGCGCCTGCGCACCGGCGAAGACAAGGACTTCACCCTGCGCCTGCACGAGGCTGGCGCGCGCCTGCGGGTGCTGCGCCAGCCCGTGGTGCTGCACTGGGGCTTCGAGATGAGCTGGCGCGAATGGCTGGGCAAAGAGATGTGGCGCCAGGGCAGTCACCTGCAACTGCTGCGCAGCCACGGCGTGAGCCTGCGCCTGCTGCGTTTCCCGATGCTCTCGGTGGGCGCCTGGGTGCTCGATTTCCTGGCGCTGTCGTCCTTGCTCGACGGTTTCCCCCATGTGGCCCTGGCGCTGTTGTTGCTCAGCGCCCTGCCCGCCCTGGCGCTGAGCCTGCGCCAGAGCCTGAAGCACCGCGACACGCTGCTGACCCTGCAACTGTGGGGCCTGCATTGGCTGCGCCTGCACCTGGCTGGCGCTGCCTTCGTCCTTAGCCTGTTCAACCGCACTGCAAGGAGGCCTGCCCGTGGCTGAGATCATCTTCTGGTCGTGTCTGTTGCTGCCGCTGTATGCCTGGCTCGGCTACCCGTTGCTGTTGACCCTCGCCGCGCCCTTGTTCACGGCACGCAAGCCAGGGCCGCTGCCGCCTCAGCGTGTGAGCGTGGTGATCGCCGCGCACAACGAAGAGCGGCATATCGAACAGAAACTGGCCAGCGTGCTAGGCCAGGACTACGCAGCCGCCGAGCTACAGGTGGTGGTGGCCAGCGACGGTTCCAGCGACCGCACCGTCGCCCTGGCCCGTGCCCTGGGCGATGCCCGGGTACAGGTGCTGGACCTGCCCCGAGTAGGCAAGGCCCAGGCGTTGAACACCGCCGTGCAGGCCTGCCAGGGCGACATCCTGGTGTTCACCGATGCCGACAACAAATGGTCCGGCAACACCCTGGGCCTGCTGCTGGCGCCCTTCGCCGACAGCGACGTGGGCGGCACCGCCGGGCACATGATCATTCCCAAGCCAGGCAAAGGCCTGAGCCTGGGCGACAGCCTGTACCGTCACTACGAAGCCTGGCTGCGCAAGGTGGAGAACCGCACCGGTTGCATGGTCTCGGCCGACGGCGCCCTGCTGGCCCTACGCCGCCCGCTGTACCAAGCGATCCCCAAGCAGGTGAACGATGACTTCTTCATCAGTACCTGCGCCCCGGCGGCCGGCATGCGTATCGTCTACGTGCCTGAAGCGGTGGTACTCGACCAGGGCGTGGACGAGGCCGACAAGCAGTTCCGCCGCCGCCAGCGGGTCACCGTCGGTGGGCTGCTGAGCCTGGCGGCGCGGCGCGAACTGCTCAACCCGGCGCGCCACGGCCTGTACGCCATCGCCCTGCTCAGCCACAAGCTGATTCGCCGCCTGGCCCCGGTGTTGCTGGTGCCGTTGCTGCTGGCCAACCTGTGGCTGGCCGCCGAGCCCGGCGTCTATCGCCTGACCCTCGCCGCCCAGTTGCTCGGCTACGCCGTGGCCATCGCCGGGCTGCTGGATGCCAGCCACCGCCTGCCCAAGCCGTTTCGCCTGGCAGCCTTCCTGCTAGTGACCCTGGCCGGCATGAGCGTGGGCCTGTGGCAGTTCCTGCGCGGGCACAGCTACAGCCAATGGAACCCTGACCAGAACCGATGAGCCAAGCCCATGCCGATCAAGACCCGTATCAAGCAGGCCAGCGGTTGGCTGTACTTCAAGTCGCCCAAGGGCCGCAGCGAACTGCGCGGTGCCGGGGTGATCCTGATGCTGCACCGGGTGCTGGCCGATGATGCCAGTGCCGCCCTGGCCCACCGCAACGAACTGTGCGTAGGCCCGCGTGCCTTCGAAGGCCTGCTGCGCTGGCTGCCCCGGCATTTCGAGTGTGTCAGCCTCATGGACCTGCTCAAGGCCCATGAAGCCCCTCGCGGCACTGCCCGCCCCAAAGTCGCGCTGACCTTCGACGACGGCTGGCGCGATAACGCGCTGAATGCCTTCCCGCTGCTGCAAAAGTACCAAGTGCCCGCGAGCATCTTCCTGTCCACCGACTACATCGGCAGCCGCCAGCGCTTCTGGTGGGAAAGCGTGGGCGAAACCCTGTGGGGCAGCCATGGCGAAGCACCCCGGCACAACCTGATCGAGCACCTGCGCAAACTCGGCCGCCCGCTGCCCGCGGCCTACTTCATGAACGACCGCCCCCAGGCCCGCAGCCTGGCCCTGGCGCGCTACCTGCAAACCCTCAAGAGCCTCAGCCCGCAAGCCTTGCACGTGCTCACCGACGCCTGCCCGGACGAATCCTTGCCACAGGCCATGAACTGGCAACAGGTGCGTGAAATGGAAGCCTCGGGCCTGGTACGTTTCGGCCCCCACGGCGCCAGCCATGCGCTGCTGCCGTTCCTCGACGACCGCCGCCTGGAAGAAGAACTGCAACGCAGCCACGCCGCCTTGCAGTATGGCTGCGAACAACCGCTGCCGGTGTACTGCTACCCCAATGGCGACCACGACGAACGCGTGCGTGCACGCCTGGCCGCGCACCGCTACCCCTATGCGCTGAGCACCCGCCCAGGCATCTGCCATGGCCACGACGACCCACTGGCCCTGCCGCGCATCGGCGTCAGCCAGCGCAACGCCAGCCGCCCCTCGTTGCTGGCCTGGCGTATCAGTCGCGGAGGCCACGCATGAGCCGCAACCAGTACCTGCGCCACCTGGCCCTGAGCATGGGCACTAAGCTTGCGATGATCGCCCTGCGCTTGCTGCGCAACGTGCTGCTGGCGCGCATCCTCGGCCCCAGCGAACGCGGCCTGTTCGCCCTGCTCAGCACCCTGCCCGACCTGATCAGCGCTGCCACCAGCGGCGGGCTGAACAGTGCTGTCGGCTACCAGGCGGCCAAACAGCGTGACATGGGCCTGCTGCTGACCCAGGTGCTGGTGTACGGCTGTCTGCTGGCGGGGCTGCTGACCCTGGTGTGCGTGTTCCTGGTCCGCGAATTCGGCGCCGACCTCGACGTCACCCTGCAACTGGGCCTGCTGGCCTGGCTGTTGTTGCTGGCGGTGCCGATGACCGTGCTCAAGAGCGGCCTGTTGACCCTGCACAACGCCAGCGGTGGCGTGGGCGCCTTCAACGTGCTGCGCCTGACCGAATCGCTGGCGCCGTTGCTGCTGTTCCTCGGACTGTTCTGGATGTGGCAGGACGAGGCCCTGGAAGCGGCGCTGATCAGCTGGCTGTGCGGTATCGCCCTGGTGCTGGTGCTGGGCTTATGGTGGCTGCGCCGCCAGCACCCACTGGCGCTGCGCTGGAGCCGCAGCGGCCAGCGTGAGCTGTTGACCTACGGCGCCAGGAGCCACCCGGACTTGCTGTTCCAGCAACTGATCCTACGCTCGGACTACCTGTTCATCGGCGCCATGCTCGGCAGCACCGCCCTGGGCCACTACGCCATGGCCAGCGCTGCCGCCGAGCTGCTGCTGATCGTCCCGGAGGCGGTGACCACGCCGCTGATGAAACGCCTGCTGCAACAGGACGCCGGCATGGACAAGCTCACCCCCTTGGCCCTGCGCCTGACCGCCACGGTGATGCTCGGCGCCTGCCTGGGGATGGCGCTGATCGGCGAATGGCTGATCGTCACCCTGTTCGGCGCCGCCTACCAGCCGGCCTACCCGGCATTGCTGGCCCTGCTGCCAGGCCTGCTGGGGTTGTGCTACGCGAGCATCCTGCGCCTGGACCTGCTGGGCAAGAACCGCCCAGGCACGGTGTCGCTGATGATGGGCGCAGGGGCGGCGTTGAACCTGGTGCTCAACGTGCTGCTGATTCCCCAATGGGGCATCGTCGGCGCGGCGGCGGCTTCGTCCATTGCCTATCTCGCGGTAACCCTGGCCATGCTGGTGCTGTACTGCCGCCTCAGCGGCACGCCACTGGGCCAGACCTTGATCGTCCTGCCCAGCGACTTCGCGCCGGTGTGGCGCCTGCTGCAACGGAGGCCAGCATGAAGCATTGGCTTGCCTGCTGGCTGCTGGCCGCGCCCTTGGCCGAGGCTGCGACCCTGGAATGGAGCGATATCCGCGACGGCAGCCTGTACCTGCGCCCCAAGATGGCAGACGAGCTACGCATTCACTGGCAGCCAGCCTGGCAGGCCGAGGCCAATGCCGAGCAGTTGTTCCTGCTCGATGGCCAGGGTCGCCTGCAAGGCGAGCGCCCGATTCCGGCCAAGGAAGTGCGCGGCGAGCAACGCTGGCCGCTCAAAGCGGACAACGGCCCCTATCGCCTGGAGATCCCCGGCTACAGCTTCCGCGCCTACCGGGTGCGCCACGCCGACAGCACCGCCGCGCTGTTCGCCCCGGCCAAGGTGCATTTCAGCGCTGAGGTCGGCCCTGGGGTGCAGTTGTACTTCCGGGTGAAAGCCGGCGAACAGGCGGTGCTGGCGGGCAAGTACCACGGCGGTGTCAGTGGCCTGGGCGCCAAGCGCCTGAGCGATGGCCGCGAGGTACAACTGACGCTCAAACCCTACCCGGCCTACTGGCGTTTCGACCAGCAGTCGCTGCCGGTGAGCAGCCGCGACGAGACCTGGCAGTTGAAACTGCAAGGCCGTGGCAAGGCGGCGTTCTGGCTCGATGGCAGCGCCAACCTGTTCGCCCAGCGCGCCGACCAGCTGGGCGATGTGGACAACGCCCCCGGCCAGGTGCGCCTGGCCCTCGAGCCCAAGGTGCTCGGCCATACCCCGCAGTTGGGCGTGGCCCTGCCCTACGTGCTGCCGCCGCCTTCGAGTTTTGCCGCCCTTGACGCCCTGAGCCCTCAGGTCGCGGGCTACTACAGCTTCATGGACGTGCTGGCGCGCAAGCCCGAATACGAAGACGCCTGGCGCCAGCTGTACCAGCAACGTTTCGGCATCACCCAGGACATCACCCTGCTGGCCGCCACCGGCCGACGCGCCGACCTTTCCGCCGACCGTACCAGCCTCGATGGCCTGAACGCCTGGCTGGCCGCCACCGCGCGCCTGGGTGGCAAAGGCCTGCACTACTTGGCCTTCGCCGACGAACCCAACCTCAACTACCGCGACTACGCCGCCTTCGAACGCTTCTTCACAACCATGGCCGCCCAGGTGCGCGCCTACCCCGGCGCCCGCGAGGCCGGGGTGCGCATCGCCATGCCGGCGTCTTCGCGCCTGCTTGGCGGGCCGTTCACCGAGCACGGCAAGGACCTGCGCGGGATCGACTGGGCGCGGCGCCTGCTCAAGGACCACGAGCGCGATATCGATGCCCTGGCCTGGCACGAATGGATGGTGCGCGACCTGCTGGCCACCCGCAGCTACCGCGACAGCGTGCGCCAAGCCGCCGAGTTGGTCGGGCTGGATGCCCAGGGGCGACCGCGCAAGGCCCTGCTGCTGGACCAGACCAACCTGTCCAGTGGCTCGAGCCTGAGCACCTACGACCAGGACACCCATTACGCAAGCCTGTGGTGGACCTCGGTGGTGATCAACGCCTCCGCCGACGGCCTGCTGGATATGCTCAATTGGTTCCACGTGGCCGACGAGCCCGAATGGCCCAAAGGCATGCTGCGGGTGCTGGGCGATAACCACTTCGAGCTAAAGCCCGTGGGCCTGGCCCAGCAGTTCATCCAGCGCCACTGGCTCAAGCAGGTGCTGGACATGGACAACAGCGCCTTCGAGGTCGATGCGCTGGCCATGGCCGAGGGCAAGCAACGCAGCCTGCTGGGGGTCAACAAGGCCGAGCGCCTGCAACAGGTCGAGCTGCGTCTTGAACAACGCTACAGCACCGCCCAGCCCCGCGACCGCCCCGGCTGTCCGCAGGGTCGGCTGGAGTTTTTTGGCCCGGACAGCCGCCCCCGCATTGCCCGCTACACCTGCCACGAGGGCCAGATCAGTTTTCAACTGCCAGGGCAAACCCTGTTCGCCCTGACCTGGAACGCGTCATGAGACGCACCTCACCTGCTAACAACAGGAGGCACCATGCGTGCATTGAGCAAACTCCAGGAACGGATAAAACGCAAAGGACTGCGCGACACCCTCAAAACGGCTTTTCGCCACTATGTGTTCTACCATTGGGAACTGGTGTGGATGGAACGCGACCTGCACACCCCGGTGCCGCCGCACCAGCTCAAGCCCTATCCACCGCTGCGGGTGGAAACCATCACCGTGCACAACGTCGGCGCCTTCGCCACGCATTTCGGCGACCGCGTGGAGACCATGCGCGAACTGGCCGCCGAGGGCCACACAGGGCTGATGTTCCTGGACGACGACAACGCGGTCGTGGCGTTCATCTGGGGCAGCAGCCGACACTACCACGACCGGCATTTCTATGGTTGCTGGTTCCCGGTGGGGCCTGGCGAGTTCTTCGAGTTCGGCGGCGAGCTTATTCGCAAGTACTGGGGCACGGAGCTGTCGGTCGACCTGCAACTGGCACTGTGGCAAGCCATGGCCGCCAAGGGCTGCGACAAGGTGGTGGACGTCTGCGAGCAGCACAACATTCCCGCGCTCAAGCTGCACTTGCGCATGGGCTACCAGGAGCAAGGACGGATCATGAACGTGTATTGCCTGTTCGGTCGCTGGAAGTTCTACCGCGAAAGCCGCTACACCGAGTCGCGCCTGGAGCCGCTGCGCAAGCCCGCAGCGGCGGTGTCCTGAGCCCATGGCCCTGCAACTGAGCTGGTGCGCCTCGCTGCGCACCCACAGTTTCCCCGCTGCCGGATACGAGGCGCTACGCCAGCGCGTGGCCGGCAGCACCCCCTTCAACCACCTCGGCTGGCTGCGGGCAGCCGAGGCCGCGCTGCAACCGGGCCAGCAGCTACAGGTGCTGCTGGGGCACCTCGACGGACGCTTGTGCCTGTGCCTGCCCCTGGTGCGCGAGCGGCAACCGTTCGGCCCGCTGAACGTGCCGGTGGTGCGCCACCTGGGCCACCCGCTGAGCGACCGTATCGCGCTGCTGCTGGATTTGCCCGCGCAGCGTGCCGGCCAGGTACTGCAAGCGATTCGCAAGCAACTGCCCCACGCGCTGCTGCAACTGGGCGAGGTGCATGGCGCCGATGACGACTGGCTGCGTCAATGGGCCTCGGCCAGTTCCACCTACCAACGCCACCTGAGCTGCCGCGCACCGGTGCACCGCATCAGCGAGCTGGACCGCCAGGAAGTCAGCGGCGATGCACGCTACAAGCTGCGCCGAGCCCGCAAGCGGATCAAAGCCTGCGGCGCGGTGGTGCGCCGGGTGATCGCCACGGCGCAGAACATCGATGCGCTGCTCGATGCCGTCAGCGCCGTGGAGGCGCATAGCTGGAAAGGCGATGACGAGGTCGGCATTTTCAGCGGCCCTCAGCGCCACCAGTGGATGTACCAGGCCTTCACCGCCCTGGCCGCCGAGGGCCTGGTGTGCCTGGTGCTGCTGGAACTCGACGGCCAGTGCATCAGCTACCGCCTGGGCCTGCTGGAACGCGGCCGGGTGTACGACTACAACCTGGCCTTCATCCCCGAGCACCGCGACCTGGGCAGTGGCCGGGTGCTGCTGGAAGAGTTCATCCACTGGGGCCTGGACGAAGGCTGGCACTGGGTGGATGCCTCGCGGGTGAGCCTGAACAACTCCAGCCACCAGTTGCACGAGCGCCAGACCGGCCAGGTCGAGCATTGGCGGCTGAGCTGCTACAGCTGGCGCCTCGACGGTATCGCCCTGGGCCTGGTCCATCGTTGCTGGGACTGGCTCAAGCCACGCGTGCACAAAGGTCAGCGCGATACCCGCCCGACGACCCCATCCCCCACCCCCGAGGAGCGCCCGGATGCCATCTCAGGTCATAGTCAACGCTGACGATTTCGGTTTGAGCGTGCACACCAACGCCGTGATCCTGCATGCCTTCCAGGCCGGGCTGATCAGCTCGGCCACGGCCATGGCCAACATGCCGGCCTTCGCCGCCGCCTGCGTGCTGGCCCAGCAGCCAGCGCTGTGCGGGCGTGTCGGGCTGCATTTCAACCTGACCTACGGGCGACCGTTGAGCGAGGCGATCAAGGCCGAGCCGCGCTTCTGTACAGCCACCGGCGAGTTCGAACTGAAACTCAAGCGTCGCGCCCTGCGCCTGTCACGCCGTGAGCGCGAGGCAGTAGCGCAGGAGTTGCAGGCGCAATGGAAGCACTGCCTGGACCAAGGCCTGATGCCCAGCCACCTCGACTCGCACCAGCATGTGCACAACATCTGGCCCATCGGCGAGGTGGTGGCGCGTTTCGCCCATGAACAAGGCGTACCGGTGCGCCTGGCGCGCAACCTGGGGCACAACATCGGGCCGCTGAAGTGGCTGTTCAAGCGCTTGCTGAACCAACGCCTGCGCAGGCTTTCTGGCGCCACCGCCGACTACGTGTGCACCCCCGCCGACCTGAAAGCCGGGCTGGCACCGCGCGAAGGGGTTCTGGAAGTGGTCGCGCACCCCAGCGCGCTGGGCGGCCACGATTTCGGCGATGCCTACCTGGAGGGCGGCGAGTCGCTCAAGGCGTTGATCGACTCGCGACTGGAGCACGTGCCTCGCGTGGGCTACGGCGCCTGCCTGGCAAGCCCTGCGCAACTGGCGTAACACTTATCTAGCACCCCACGACCGGACATCAGGTGCCTCCTGTGCGGCCATCACGCACAGGAGCACGGTCATGTCGTTGGCCACTGAAAACCCTCACCAAACACTGCTCGAGCAGCGCTTGCCAAGCTGGGCGACCGCGATCGCTACCGAGCAGTGGCAAGCCCTGCGTAGCAGCCTGCCGGCCACTGCTGCAGAGGTCGGCGCGCCTCAGCAAGCGCGCCTCGATCAGGCACGCAGGGCCCTGGCCGTTGCCCTCGGCGGGCTGCGCCAGCCCGCCGAGTTCGCCGAGCCGCTGCTGGTCGAGCGATTCGCCACCCTGTCCATGGCGCCTCGCGCCACAGAGCTGATACGTATCCACCCCTTCTTCACCCATGGGGTGTACGTGTACAGCCATGAGCGCCATACCCTGCTGGACGCCGCCTTGCAGAACTTCGCCGATGGCCTGACCTTCAGCAGCCAGAGCAGCATTGCCCTGAGCCAGCACATCGAAGTCACCCCACAGACAGTGGTAGGCCAGACCACCTTGGGCGACAGCGAAACCCTGGTAGACATCAACCTGGCCTCACATACCTATGCCATCGAGCCCCTGCCCCTTGCGCCAGCGGCATTCGCCGAGGCAGTGCGCGACCTCGACCTGGGCCTGCGCTACCAGGTCCACCTCGACGAGGTGTTCGCCCGCCCGCCAGTGACGCCGCTGTTCACTGCAGTGGAAAAAGCGCGCCTGCACTTGGCGCTCGCCCAGGCAACCACGCTAGACACGCCAGCGCAGCAAGCACTGCTCGCACTGCTCGAGCACGACACGCCGCTGCCTTGCCAGCAGTTGAGCCTGTTCGGCCTGACCCTGCACGAATGCCTGGTGTTCGACCTCAGCGACAGCGGCTTGCTGCTTTACCTGCCGGGCGATCTCGCCAGCCTGCGCCAGTTCGCCCAACGCGACGACCTGCACGACTACCTGTGCACAGCGTTGCTCGAACCGGCCTGTAGAAGCCAGATGCTCGACTACCTGGCCCACGAACAGCACGCCACATTCCTCGACCGCTTGCAGCAAAACCTCGACGACTCAGGCAGTGCAGCCCTCGATGCCCAATGGCCGCTACGGGTCGGCGCGGACCTGCACCTGGCACTGACGCCAATCGAAGACGCCCCCTTCACGTTCCTCTACCGCGACCATCTCGCCCGCCTGAAGGCTGCCGCACGCCAAGTGCTGGTGCCCACCGCCGACGCCGATGAACAGGCCCGCAAGCGCCGCCGGGAGATGTGGTTGAACCTCGGCCTGGACACCCTGATGGTGGCCGGGTTCTTCATCCCCACAGTGGGGACGTTGATGACGGCGGTGGTCGCCTATCAATTGCTCGATGAAGCCTACGAGGGCTACGAAGCCTGGCGCGTGGGCGATCGCCACCTGGCGCTGCGCCACCTTGAGGCCGTTGGGCTGAACCTGGCGCTGATCGGTGGGCTGCACGTCGCCGGACAGCTCGTGCCAAAGCTGTTCAATAGCACGCTGATGGAAAGCCTCGACGCGATTGCCTTGGCCGATGGCAGCCAGCGCCTGTGGCGACCAGACCTGGCGGCGTATCGCAGCACCGTGCAATTGCCCGAAGCGCTTGAGGCCAATGCCCTGGGCCAGTACCTGCAGGGGGACAAGCACTACATCCAGCTGGACGGACATCTCTACGCCCAGCAGTTCGACGAGGCCGGGCGCGGTTGGCGTATCGGCCACCCCGAGCGCCCAGAGGCCTACCAGCCCCGACTCGAACACAATGGCGACGGCGCCTGGCGCGCAGAGCACGAACGGCCGCGGCAGTGGCCATTGGCCAAGCTGCTCAGGCGGCTAGGCCCGCGCGGGGCGGCACTGGACGACCTGCAACTGGAGCAGGCCGCACGCATCAGCGGCATGGGCCTGGAGCGACTGCGCCAGTTGCACCTGGCCAATGCCCCAACACCGCCGCTGCTGGCCGATACGCTGCTGCGCGTGCAAACCGAAGCCCGCGTGCAGGCCGAACTGGCGTTGGAGCCTACCCGCCAGCATGATGCGTTGTTCGCCCACTTCTACGAAGGCACTCAGCCCCCCGAGGCCAATGAAACCCGCTTGCGCGAAGCGTTCCCAGCGCTTTCGTCACCCTTGGCACAGCGCCTGTTGAGCGACCTGGATGTCGACGAGCTGAACAACTGGCACACCACCGACACCCTGCCCACCCGCCTCGCAGCGGCGGCCTCGCAAACCTGCGCGGCACTGCCGCTGGCCCGTGCACTGGAGGGGCTGTACTTGCCTGGGCTGGCCAGTACCCAGAGCGATCGCCTGATCCTGCGTGCACTGGGGCGCTTGCCAGGTTGGTCAACCGACTGGCGTCTGGAACTGCGTGCGGGCAGCCCACAGGGCGCCACGCTGGCGGCGGCTGGCAAACCCTCGGCCAGTGGCCTGAACGTGGTGATCAAGTCGCCGCAAGGCTATGAAGCGCACCTGGGCGACAGGCCCGCACCCGCACAGCAGGACCATGACCTGTGTCGCGCGGTCTTCGACGCCCTGCCCGCGACTCAGCGCCAGGCCCTCGGCCTCATGGGCGCTGACGTCCAGGCGTTGCGCCAGCAGCTGCAGCGGCAGGTCGATGCAGACCCCGCACGGTTCCTGCCTTCTCGGCTCACCCAGGGGACACCGGGGTGGGGGCGCAAAGGTGGCGCGCTGTGGGGCGGCCTGCCCAACGAGCGTCCGGTCAGCGAGGGTTTCATCGAGATGCACGCATTGCGCCGGCGCTACCGCGCAACCTTCCCCACTGCCAGCGACGAAGAAATCCAGGGGCAACTGGACGGCTGGCGGCAACTGGGCCTCACCCCGACCAGGCAATTGCAACAGATGGAGCAGCAACTGCGTGACTTCCACCAGTCCCTGGGAGACTGGGCCGGCAACAGCACACGGCGCCAGCGCGCCGTTGCCGTGTTGGTCAACGTCTGGAGGCGCAACGCGGTGCATCAACTGGATGAATACTCGCGTGGCCATGCCCTCGAACTGGCGGACCTGGGGCTCGACGACCAGGACCTGGCCAGCCTGGTACTGCCAGATCGATTCAGCCACGTGGCCCTGCTTGACCTCGGCGGCAACCCGGCACTGACACGCTTGCCAAGCGAGCTGCTGGCACGCTTCCCGCGCCTGAATCGCCTGTACCTGCGCGGTTGTCGCCTCGATCGTGTGCCGCAGGTGCCCGCACCTGCAGCGCTGGAGCGCCTGGACCTGGAGCACAATCGCATCACCTGGGACACCCAAGCCCAAGCCCGGCTGAACGAAATGACCGAACTGACCACCCTCGACCTGTCGGGCAACCCGCTGATCGCCAGCCCTGACCTGAGCCAGCTTCGCCAACTGTTGTCGCTGCGCCTGAGCGGCTGCGCCCTGAGCACTTGGCCCACAGGTTTGGAGCAGATGGAATCGCCGTTGGTCCTGGACCTTGGCGACAACCAATTCGCCGAGCTGCCCGAACCCGTGCCGCTTTCGCGCGATGCCGCGCTGGCCCTGCGCTTGGAAAGCAGCGGCCTGGGCCAACGTGCGCAGAGCCAGATCGGTGACTATTACCAGGCTCATCAGGTCGATCTGCTGGTAGACGATGGCGACTACGACGAGTTGCTACACAACGCAGGGGTGGACGAGTGGATAAGCTGGAACAGCTTGCCGTTGCAGTACCGCCGAGACCTGCGCGCAATTATCGAAACCGATGCCTTCGACCTTGATCCGCAGCGCGTGCGCAGCGAGCTATGGCGTCGGTTGAGCGTGATAGACAACAACCCGTCGTTGCGTGAAGAGGTCCTGGCCCGGCCTGCCGCACAGTTACTGGCATTGCCGCTGTAAACCCCGCACGGTGTTTCATGGACTGCCTTCTGTGAAACACCGCACCGGCAGTTTTCTTATATATCCACCTGATACTCGACACACACTAAAAACAACGGCAATGCAAGCGGCATTATTTACGTATACGTAAACGGAAGAAGACGCGACATCATGCCGCATAGTGGCACTTTTGTAATGGCCCGAATTTTTTCGGAAATTGATAGCCACTTATCAGTTCAACACCTCCTCAACTGAGAAAGTGTTTCTTTTATTATTCATCCTCGCAATACTCGGAAACACAAAAGCGATTCAGCATCGAGGTTGCAGGCATGAGCCTTGCGCGTATTCCCGCCGTTCACCGTGACAAAACCATCCCGCTCTATGGCAGCAACCCGATCGGCAGCTTGTCTCCGGCGGCCATGCCGGTCGAAACGCATCATCTGGAACCTGGCGCATGGCATAGCCATCGTCTGGATGCACAAATGCTGACAATGTTCCTGCAACCCAGCGAGCTGCTGCACAGCGAAGGCAGCCAGCCGGTGCGCAAGATTCCCGTGGCTGCTCGCTCGATCGCCTTCTCCCTGCGAGCCCGCGAAGAGAGCGTGTGCTGGTTGAAGCCGGTGCGAATGGTCAGTGTCTGTGTACGCGACGAAGTACTGCAAAACGCCGCCGAAGAATTTGGCGGCGGTCCGTTCGAGCTGCTGCCCGACCCCGGCGTTCGCGACGAGCGCCTGTCGGCACTGATGCATGCCTTGCATGTTGAACAGGTCGGCGGCTTTGGCTCTGGCCGACTGTTCGTCGATGCGATCGAACAAGCCATCGCCAGCTCGCTGGTCAGCCGCTACAACGCCTTTGCGCCAACGAAGCTGCGCCCGGTCGTGGGTCTTCCACCCTATTGCGCAAAGCGTGTGGTGGACTTCATCCATAGCCACCTCGACCAGCCCTTGACCCTGGCGGAGCTGGCCGAGTGCGCCGGGTTCAGCCGCGCGCATTTCTCTCGGCTGTTCCATGCCACTTTCTCGACCACGCCACATCATTACGTCATGAACGCACGCATCGAGCTTGCCAAGTCCATGTTGCTGGTAACCCGCAACTCTATTCTGGAGATTGCGCTGTCCTGTGGTTTCCAGACCTCACAACACTTTTCGCGTAACTTTCGCAATGCTACAGGCGTGACGCCAAATGACTTTCGCAAGCAGTACAACTGATCATGCTAAAAGCGCACGCGGCATTGGCATGTTGCAGTGAACTTAGCACGAGCGTTCCGTTCAATATATTCAACGAGTGCACGATATCTTCACCAGCCCTTCACCGATAAGTGGGCTCATGTCGTTGAATTTGATATCCACTTATCAGTTTCACCCTCTCCTGAAACAAAATGTTTCTTTTGCTGTCACAGGCCGCAATACTCATGCCACTTAGAAAACCGATTCAGCTGTGAGTTTGCCGATATGAATTTTTTGCGTAGCGTTACCATTCACGACGACAGACCCATCCCGCTGTATGGCGCACGCACCATCGATAAACATGCCACGCCAGCCTGGGAACCCAGCCCGAGGCATACCCATCGCCTGGACGTGCAAAGGCTGAATATGTTGCTGCCCCCCAGCCCATCGCGGCGCACGAGAGGCCAGCCAGCGCCCGCGCAGGTGCCTGTGCAAGCGCTCGCGTTCTCGCTGCACGCCCGTAATGAGCGCGTGCACTGGTTGGCGCCGGCCCAAGCCATCAGTGCCTGTATGCACGAAACGTTGCTGCAGGCAGCAGCCGAGGAGCTTGGCGGCGGCCTGCTCGAGCTGATTCCCGAGCGCGATGAGCGTCTGTCGGCCCTGATGTATGCCTTGCACGTCGAACATGCCAGCGACTTTGCTCGTGGGGGCTTTTTCGCCAGCGCCATCGAGCAAGGCATCGCCATTTCCCTGGACAACCACCACAACGCCTCGGCCCCGGCGAAACCACACCCGGTCAGCGGTTTGCCGCCTTCTTGCGCCAGGCGAGTGGCGGACTACATCCATGGCCACCTCGACCAGCCGTTGCCCGTGGAAGCGCTGGCCCAGTGCGCGGGCTTCAGCCGCGCGCATTTCTCTCGGCTGTTCCACGCCAGCTTCTCGACCACGCCGCATCAATACGTCATGAATGCGCGCATCGAACTGGCCAAGTCCATGTTGCTGGCAGGCCAGGAGTCCATTCTGGAGATTGCCCTGGCCTGTGGTTTCCAGACCTCGCAACACTTCGCGCGCAACTTTCGTAGCCTGACGGGCCTCAACCCGATCAGCTTTCGAAAGCAACACGGCTGATAGTCGAGCACGAATAGGTACAGGCGCAGACGAATCGACACGACGACCTTCTGGAGGTAGGGCTCAATCACCGTGAGCACCCTACCCTCCAAGGAATCGTCGAATGGCCACTTACCCTCGCGTCTATACGCACTCGCATAGCCCTGACACCTATGAACTGTTCGGTGTTGAATTGAAAGTATTGCTGTCGAGCAAAGACACCTACGGCCAGTTCTGCATCGTCGAAGGCACCATGCCGCCCGGAGCCGATGGCGGCCTGCATATTCATGTCAACGAAGATGAGTCGATGCATTTGTTCGAGGGCGAGCTGGAGGTCACCATTGGCCAGCACGTGTTCACCCTGCACGCCGGCGAAAGCTACTTCGCCCCGCGCAACGTACAACAGCGCCTGCGCAACATCGGCAAGGTACCGGCACGTGCGCTCGTGGTCGGCACGCCCGGCGGCTTCGATCAATTCGTCATGGCGGCCGGGACCCCGCTGATCCCTGGCGTTCCTCGCGACACGACGCCCCCGACGCCGGAACGCATGCAGCAGATCCTGGTACTCGCCCAGCAGCACGGTATTCGCTTGCTGCCCGACGCCCCCAAGGCAACCTCCTGAAACCCCAACCCCGAGACCTGAAATGCAAAAAATCGCTATCCCGTCCCTGCTTCTACTGACCGCCCTGTACAACGGCCTGGCCAACGCAGACGCGCCCAAACCCATCAAGTCCTCGGCGGCGCAAGTCAACGGCGCGATCTACCAGCAAGCCAATGCAGTGAAAGAAGGCTCGGGCACAAGCAGCACCATCGATGTAGTCACCTACGACTCGAAGGACAAGGCCTTCCAGACCGGCATGTTCAAGTCCGGCCCGATGAAAGTGGAGCTCAAGGCCCCCGGCCTGGACCACGACGAGTTCCTGCACTTCATCTCCGGGGGCATTACCTTGACCTCCTCCGATGGCACGCGCATGGAGGTCGGCGCCGGGGAATCGGTCACCCTTCCCAAGGGCTGGACCGGTACCTTCGAAACCGCTGGGTACTCGAAAATCTACGTGATCTACAACGCACCTGCCGCCAAACCCTGAGCTTCTCTGACGTGCGCATAAATGCGCACGTTCAGACACTTCAGGAGACGAATCGGAACGTCGCGTTCTTGCCTATCAGGTTCAATAGCCGCGCTGCAGGGGCAGTTCATGCCCTGGCAGTCGCTTTAAAACGAACCTGAATAGACAAGAGCCCTTCCCATGAAAAAAATTGGCCAAGCCATCGCCTTCTCAGTGCTGACTGTAATGACCGCCGGCGCCTTCGCCGGCAACCCTGTGCAAGGCGTGACGCTCAAAATCGCCGTTTCGCCAAACTCCCCACCGATGCTGTTCAAGGGCCAGGACGGCACGATCCAAGGGGCTGACCTGGAGATCTTCCGCAATTACTGCAAGGAGCGCGGCTGCAAGATCGCGGTCAAGGAATACGAATGGGAAGGGATGCTCGGCGCAGTGGCTGGCAAGCAGGCGGATGTCGCCTTCTCCGGCATTTCGATTACCGAAAAACGCCAGAAAGTGATGGACTTCTCGGCGCCCTATTACGAGAACTCGTTCAACCTGGTCAGCCTGGTTTCCAAGAAGCTGACGATCAAGGACCTGGCCGAACTGAAGAAATACAGCATCGGCTACCCACGTGGCATGGCCTACACCGACCTGATCAAGTCCGACCTGGAACCCAAGGGCCTGTACAAAGTGGCTGACGCCAAGCTCTACCCTTCGTACAACGAAGTCATCACCGACCTGAACAACGGCAACCTCGACCTGGCCTTCATCGAAGAACCGGTGTTCGCCAACTACAAGTACAGCAAGAAGCTGCCGATCGACGTCAGCTACGCCTTCAAGGGCGTCGACCACCTGGGCTTCGCCTTCCCGAAAGGCTCGGCGGTTCGCGATGACTTCGATGCCTACCTCAAAGAGCAGGGTCCGCAAAAGATCGCCGCGATCCTGGACAAGTGGATGAAGTCCTGACCGATGCTGGCCAAGGCGCTGCTTGATATCGTCGTGCTGTTGTTGCAAGGGGTCGTGCATACCCTGTACGTCACCCTGACCTGCTTCATGAGCGCATTCGCCCTTGGCCTGGGAGTCGCCGCCTTGCGGCGGCTTTCCGGCCGCTACATCGCGGGCCTGCTGGACCTCGTGGTATTCATCATCCGCCCCATCCCTGTGCTGGTGCTGTTGTTCCTGGTGTATTTCGGGCTGCCGGCCTTCGACGTCGCGGTGTCACCCCTGCTTGCGATGAACCTCAGCCTTGGGGTGATTGGGGGCGCCTACCTGTCGGAGGTGTTTCGCGGTGCATTGGCCATGGTCGAGCCCAGTGAAACCAGCGCGGCCCGCGCGGCAGGCTTCAGCGCCTGGCAGATCATTCGGCATCTCGAATTTCCACAGATGCTGCGCTTTTCCGTGCCGGGCGTGATGAATGAACTGACCGCCATTCTCAAGAACACGCCCTTCGCCTACATGGTCGGTATTGCAGAGATCCTCGGCCAGGCCAAGGCACTGACCGCATTGAGCCTGCTGGGGATGAACATCTACCTGATCGCCGGCCTCTTGTACTTCCTGTTGTACAGGGTGTTCGTGCTGGTCATGGACAAGATCGAACAGCGCTACGCCGTGCGCTAGCTTGCGAGAAACACATGCCCATTCTAGAAGTGAAGAACCTGACCAAGGCCTTCGACGGCAACGCCGTGCTCGAGGGTGTCGATTTGAGCGTCGAACGCGGGGAAACCCAAGTCATCATGGGCGCATCGGGGTGTGGCAAGACCACCCTGATCCGCTGCCTCAACCTGTTGGAACGCCCGACATCCGGGCAAATCGTCTTTCGTGGCGAGGATGTGCTCGGGCCGCAGGTCGATGTTCGGCGACTGCGCAGCGACATCGGCTTCGTGTTCCAGAACTTCGCCTTGTACCGCCATTTGAACGTGTTGGACAACGTCACCCTGGCGCTGCGCAAGCTACAGCGCAAAAGCCGGGTCGAAGCCCAGGCCATGGCGCGCGAGGAGCTGGCCTACTTCGACATGGCCGCCCATGAAAAGAAATTCCCCGCACAGCTGTCTGGCGGCCAGAAGCAACGGGTCGCGCTTGCTCGAACCTTGGTGATGCGCCCGCAGATGGTGATTCTCGACGAGCCGACTTCGGCGCTCGACCCGTTGATGAGCCAGGAAGTCGCGCTGTTGATCCGCAAGCTGCAAGCCCGGCATATCACCACGGTATGCGTCACCCACGACATCGCCTTCGCCGAGCGAATCAGCGAGCGCATTGCCTTCATGCATGCAGGAAAAGTGGTCGCGCAAGGCTCGGTCGCACACTTGGCGAACGTCTCGACCGACGTGAACGTGATGCGTTTCTTCGCGAGCCATGCGTCGTGACGGCCGACATGCTCAGCTTCTACCAGGACTTCCTCGAGCAATGGCCACTGATACAACTGGGGATCTGGGCGACCCTGAAGCTCACGCTGACCGTGTCGCTGAGCGGCCTGTTGCTGGGTTCGCTGGTGTTCTACCTGAGCTTGAGCCGCAACAGGCGGGTCAGCCGCTGTATTGCAGGCTTCAAGTCGTTTTTCATCGGTACGCCGCTGGTGTGCATCCTGTATGTCGCCTACTACGGCCTGCCGGCATTGATCTTCAAGCTGAGCCCCTTCGAGGCGGCGGTCGCAGGCTTCACCCTGAACGTTGCGGCGTACAACGCCAGCTACATGGCCAGTGCCTACAATGGGCTGGACAAGACCCAGGTGGAATCTGCGCAGGCCCAAGGGTTCAATGATCGCCAAGTGTTCCGATACGTGATCTTCCCGCAGGTGCTGCGAGCATCGGTCCCCGCCCTGACCAACCAGGTGCTGTATAACCTGAAGGACAGTTCGATCGCCTTCCTGATCCAATACCCGGAACTGCTCGCGCGCATGCAAGAGCTGGCTTCTGGCAACTTTGAGTTCTTCAAGGTCTATGCACTGACGGCCGTTTTCTATATTGCCTTGGCGTCGATCATTTATTGCATTTCAACCTCGGTCGAGCGTCGTCTTCCTGCGCGATAACGGAACAAGCCAAGTAAAAGCCCAATAAAGAACGCCGCATCAGGGATGCGGCGTTCTTTATGTGACATGGCCACCTGTCTCAACCGTTCTGGCGGGAATCGTCCAGGACTTTGTACTTGAGCGTGCGGGTAGCACCTTGGCTGTCGAGGTAGACCATCTTCATGTCGACGACTTCACTTACGCTCGACGCGTTCTTGGCAGGCGAGATGCTGATGACCTCGGCAATATCCAAGCGGCCAGTATTGTGTTTGCCATGAGTGTTTTCACCGGCGAAGGCAAATACACTGGTCAACGAAAGTACAGCGGCAATTACAGTTTTCATGGGTGGCTCCTGGAAGTTTGTTGAGTCGTTTGGAAGTTCGATTCGTTTTGCTGGACTCATCTTCTCAGGCTGCCCCTGCAATGAAAAATACTCAGGGTCAATACTTGTTATTGCGTTCGTTGATGATTATTCGAGGTACCCCGTGCCCAGGCTGGGCACCTCCCGCTGCTGGGCCAGGCGCCAGCGCATCTGGTTGTCGGCCAACCAGTTGCCCAGCGCCATGGCCGGCATCGGGCGCCCCAGCAAATAGCCCTGGCCCTGGTCGCAACCGGCGTTACGCAGGAAGTCGCGTTGCGCCTCGGTCTCGATGCCCTCGGCGGTGATCCGAAAGCCCAGGGCGTGGCCCAGGTCGATGATCGCCCGGGCCACGGCGACGGCGTCGTCGTCGGTCGGCAGGTCCTTGATGAAGGCGCGGTCGATCTTCAGGTGGTCGATCGGCAACGAGCGTAGGTAGGCCAGCGATGAATACCCTGTGCCAAAGTCATCCACTGCAGTGGTCACCCCCAACGCTTGCAGTTGCGTCAGCACCGCGAAGGCCTGCTGCTGGCTCTCCATCAGCAGGCTCTCGGTGATCTCCACCTCCAGCAGGCTGGGTGGCAGGTCGTGGCGTGCCAATGCGGTGGCCAGGCTGGCCACGTAGTCGCTGCGCTCGATCTGCAAGGCCGCGACGTTGATCGCCATCGGCCCCGGCAGGCAATTGGCGGCGCGCCAGGCGGCCAACTGCGCACACGCCAGCTCCAGCACCCGCTCACCCAAGGGAATGATCAGGCCGGTACGTTCGGCCAGGGGGATGAAGTCCCCCGGCGACACCAGCCCGTGCTCCGGGTCGCGCCAGCGCAGCAGCGCCTCGACGCCCTCCAGCTGGCCACTGAACAGGTCGATCTTGGGCTGGTACCACAGCTCGAATTCGTTGAGTTCCAGCGCCCGGCGCAGGTTGCGCTCAAGCTCCAGGCGCTGCTGCAGGCGCTCGGTCATGTCTGGATGGTAGGGGCGCCAGGTGTTGCGCCCGGCCTCCTTGGCCGCGTACATGGCGGTGTCGGCATGGCGCAGCAGGCTGTCGGTGTCTTCACCGTGCTGTGGACACCAGGCAAGGCCGATACTGCCGGTCACCAGCGTGGCATTGCCATTGAGGTCGAAGGGCCGCTGCAAGCAACGCAGCAAGGCGCGCACCTGGTGGCTGACCTGGCCCTGGCTGCCTTGCAGCATGAACACGAATTCGTCGCCGCCCAGCCTGCACACCCGGTCCTGGGTATCGAGCTCCTGCAAGAAGCGCGCAGTAGCCCGTTGCAGCAACAAGTCGCCCATGGCATGGCCGAGGCTGTCGTTGACTTGCTTGAAGCCATCGATATCGAGCATCAGCACCGCCAGGCCACGGCCATGGTAGATGGCGCTACCCAGTTGGCGCTGGAACAGCACCCGGTTGGGCAAGGCGGTGATGGCGTCGTAGTGGGCCAGGCGTTCGAGCTGTGCCTGTGACTGGCGCAACTCGCGGTTGCGCTGTTGCAGCAGGCGCTGGTTGCCCTTCAAACGACTGACGAACAGGCTGAACAGCAGCGTGCTGCCCAGGCCAAGCATGAACAAGGGCGAGGCGAACAAGGTGCCGCTCGACCAGCCGCCGCGTGGCGCCGCTACCAGTTGCCATTGCCCGCCCGGCACATCGACGCCCAGGCTGACCTGGGGCGCCTCGAACAAGCGGGTATCACCCCAGATCAGCGCGCCGTGCGCGCCTTTGCCATCGGCGCCGCGCACCGCCAGGTTGATATCCTGCGCCGCTTTAAGGCCCGCCGCATCGAGCAGGCGGTCGATGTCGGCGACGATGGAGATGTTGCCCCAGTAGAAATGCACCCCGCGCTTGCCGTTGACGAAAACAGGCCTGCGGTAGATCAAGGCGCGTCCACCCTGGTACAGCTCCACAGGCCCGGCCAGCATGGGCTGGCGTCGGTCGCGGGCGGCTTGCAGCATCGGGTACTGCAGCGGCAAGCGCCGGTAATCGAGGCCAACCACGCTCTGGTTGCCCTTGAGCGGGTAGACGGCCGCGATCACATCGTTCGGCGCCATCGACACATGGCGCATGTACGGCGCCGACTCCAGCGCTTCACGGGCCATGCTCTGGAAGTGCCGGGTGCTGATGTAGCCGTCGGCCGCGAGCAACTGGGCGATGCCCTCGGTCTCGCCGAACGCGGCGCGCAACTGAGCCTCCAAGGCACCCCGCACACCCGAAAGGCGTGCCGCGACATTGGCCTCTTCCTCGGCATGGCGGCGCTGCACATCGAGGTGGCCGAGCGCGATCGACAAGCCGATACCGATCAGCGCGAAGCCGATAGGCAGCAGGCGGCCAATGGAATGACGCAGCGGCGTAGAAGACGAGTCGTCGGGCAAGGGACTGTTCAGGCTCATAGAGGACGGTCGAGGGCTATTCATCCTGTATCGGCGCACCGGCAACAATGTTGAGCCAGACTGGAGTTTTTCCAACGGTGGGCGCATGCTCGAAGCTGAAGCGTTTCACCCAACCCAGGAATGATGAGGTGCAGCCGCCTATGGACCCGCTATTCGACTCGCTGTTTCCCACCCCCCACGACATTCCCGAGGCCTGGCGCCTAGGTGAGCCCCTGGAGCAACGCGACTACCTGGTCGGCGGCGAGCTAAAGCGCTGGGATGGCCCCCTGGCCACGGTGCGCAGCCCCGTGTGGCTGCAAGGCGCCGATGGTGAACAGCAGGTGGTGCTCGGCAGCGCACCGCTGCTGGACGCTGACACCGCCCTTACCGCCCTGGAGGCGGCAGTGCAGGCCTACGACAAAGGCCGCGGCGCCTGGCCGACGATGCGCGTCGCCGAACGTATCCAGCATGTCGAGGCGTTCCTGGCCCGCATGCGCGAACAGCGCAGCGCGGTGGTCAAGCTGTTGATGTGGGAGATCGGCAAGAACCTCAAGGACGCCGAGAAAGAGTTCGACCGCACCTGCGACTACATCGTCGACACCATCGAGGCGCTCAAGGACCTCGACCGCCGCTCCAGCCGCTTCGAGCTCGAACAGGGCACCCTCGGGCAGATCCGCCGCGCACCACTCGGCGTGGCGCTGTGCATGGGGCCCTACAACTACCCGCTCAACGAAACCTTCACCACCTTGATTCCGGCACTGATCATGGGCAACACCGTGGTGTTCAAGCCGGCCAAGTTCGGCGTGCTGCTGATTCGTCCGCTGCTCGAAGCGTTCCGCGACAGCTTCCCAGCGGGGGTGATCAACGTCATCTATGGCCGTGGCCGCGAGACAGTGAGCGCCTTGATGGCCAGCGGCAAGGTCGATGTGTTCGCCTTCATCGGCACGCACAAGGCCGCCAGCGACCTGAAGAAGCTGCACCCGCGTCCACACCGGCTGCGCGCCGCACTCGGGCTGGACGCCAAGAACCCCGGCATCGTGCTGCCCCAGGTCGACCTGGACAACGCCGTCGAGGAAGCCCTGACCGGCGCGCTGTCGTTCAATGGCCAGCGTTGCACGGCGCTGAAGATCCTGTTCGTGCATGAGCAGGTGGTCGACGCGTTCCTGGAAAAATTCCAGCACAAGCTCGCCGCCCTCAAGCCCGGCATGCCCTGGATACCGGGCGTGGCCCTGACGCCACTGCCGGAACCGGGCAAGGTCGACTACCTCGATGGCCTGGTGGCCGACGCCACCGCCAAGGGCGCGCGGGTGCTCAACGAAGGCGGTGGGCAAAGCCGCGGCTCGTTCTTCTACCCCGCCCTGCTCTACCCGGTCAGCCCCGCGATGCGCGTATACCACGAGGAGCAGTTCGGCCCGGTGGTGCCCGTGGTGCCCTACCGCGACCTGCAGACCGTGATCGACTACGTGCTCGACTCCGACTACGGCCAGCAGTTGAGCCTGTTCGGCAACGACCCGGCGACCATCGGCACGCTGGTCGACACCTTCGCCAACCAGGTCGGGCGCATCAACCTCAACACCCAGTGCCAGCGCGGACCAGACACCTACCCGTTCAACGGCCGCAAGAACAGCGCCGAGGGGACCTTGTCGGTGCATGATGCGCTGCGCGTGTTCTCCATCCGCACGCTGGTGGCGAGCAAGTTCCAGGAGGCGAACAAAACCCTTATCAGCGAGATCATTCGCAATCGCCAGTCGAGTTTCCTGACCACCGACTACATCTTCTGATGCCAGGCGATAGTGGCAAGCGTGCTTATAGGTAAACGGTCTAGCCCCTGTGTCGATCTTCCCTGGGCTTGAACGACTCTAATTCACCAGCACTCACCCACCGTGAAGAGGAGACAAGCCCATGGCCGCCAAACCCATCCCCGAGGGCCAGCACAGCATCACACCGTACCTGGGCATCAAGGACGCCGCCAAGGCCATCGCGTTCTACCAACAGGCCTTCGGGGCTATCGAGATGTTCCGTCTCGATGGCCCCGACGGTCGCGTAGGCCACGCCGAGCTGAAGATCGGCGATTCGTCGCTGATGCTCGCCGACCCCTGCGACATGGAAGGCAGCCTCAAGGCCAGCCAAACCATCGACGCCCCCGCCATTGGCCTGCACCTGTACGTGGAAGACTGCGACAAGGTCTACGCCCAGGCCCTTGCAGCCGGGGCGACCCAACTGCACCCGGTGCAGGACCAGTTCTATGGCGACCGCAGCGGCACGCTGAAAGACCCGTTCGGCAACCTGTGGTTCATCGCCACCCACAAGGAAGACCTCAGCGTCGAGGAAATCCGCGCCCGCGCGGCCAAGATGTTTGGCGGTACGTGATCGACAAGCCCCAGGTTGAAAGCCGCCTCGCTTTGCTTGAAGCTTGAGGCTTGTAGCTTGGAGCTGCTTCTCAATGCGAATCATCGAAAAATCCGGCGCGCAGGTGCGCAGCCTCACGCCGGCCGAAGAAGAACTGCTGGCCGCGTTCGCTGCTGGCACCCTCTCCGGCCCGCGCCTGTTGCAGGCCAACCAGTGGCTGATGAAAGTGCGCAGCGCCAACCAGTGGCTGGCCTGCGACTGTCGCAAGGATGCCCTGCCGGTGCTCAATATCAGCCTCAATGGCAACACCGGCACACTGTTCCTGCGCAACAACCCCGACCCCCCTGAACACGCACCCGGCTGCCCGTTCACCAAGGATGAGCGCGAAGCCAGCGAGCGCAGTGAGGAAGTCGCGCCGCCCGCCGCCTGGTTGGCGCCTGACGCGCCACTGCGTCTGCTCGGCGATTTCCGCAAGGCCAGCGAAGGCGCCAGTGCAGGCAGCAGTGAGCCGGGCGAGCGACGCGAGCAGCAGCGCCTGCTGTCGTTGCTGCTGACCTGGATCGAAGCCAGCGGCCTGAATGTCTACGCCACCCACCTGAAGAAAGACCTCACCGCGCAGTTCGCCGAGCTGCGTGGCGTGGCGGCGCGCTACCCGCTGCTGGAGCGGGTGCCGGCCAGCAACTACCTGGAAACGCGCCTGGACATGAAGCACATGATGATGCTCAAGGCCCGCCTGCGCGACGCCACGGTGTTCGGCAACCACCGCCGCCACGGTCTGTTGCTCGACTGCGTCGAACAGATCAAGGGGCGCAAGCTGCTCAATGCCCGCAGCGAGGACGGCTTCGATTTCCAGGGCCACCACCTGCTCTGGGGCGGCAGCAAGACCAGTGGGCCATTGCTGGCCCTGGCGCTGTACTCGCCGGCCACTGCCGGCAGCCACTACTACGAGCTGATCCACGTAGCGAGCGTACCGGTGCTGTCGCGGGCGCACCTGTTTCCGGTCTATCGCGACGAAGAACGCGAGCCGCTCAAGGCGCTGGTGTCGCTGATCGACTGGATGGCCGGCAAGGGCGTCAAGGTGCTGATGCGCCGCCCGGTGATCGGCGGCCAGGTCATGGATGAGCTGGTGCTCACCTCGGACCAGGACCGGGTGCTGTCGGTGTCGCTGCTGGAACAGCCGGTCGGGCCGGAACCCGAAACCGAACACTTCAAGCGCTATGCCGACTTCAAGAGCCTGGAAACCTTCCGCAAGTACGTGGCGGGGTTCTTCATGCGCGAGCGCTGATTTTCACAGTCGACCCGACCTTAGAGAGGATTCCACCGTTCTCTGATCGGATCTGCACAGTCGCGCGTGCAGGTCAGGGATATGTTTCCAGCGGCAAACATACCCTGAACGATCATCAGATCACGGAGTGAATCATGCAAAGCGAAGACAGTTTTCAGCTCGGCAGGCGCAAGATCATCCTCGGTGCGTCCGCCATGGTTGCAGCCGCCGCCGTCGCCACCTCCGGCCCCGTCAGTGCGCTGCAAGCGCGCGCCGATACGCCGAACCCTGCGAAAGAACTGTCCGGCAAGCGTGCACTGGTCACTGGCGCCTCCCGGGGTATCGGCGCCGCCATCGCCTTGGCGCTGGCCGACAAGGGCGCCGATGTGGCGATCACCTATTTGCGCTCGACCGACAGTGCAACGGCGCTGGTTCGAGCGATCGAGGCAAAGGGCGTGCGGGCTCTGGCCATCCAGGCCGACAGTGGCGACCCGGCAGCGGTCACACGTTCGGTCGGGCAGGCGGTCAGGGGGCTTGGCGGCCTCGATATCCTGGTCAACAACGTCGGCATCGCCCGCCTTGGGAACTTCACCGACCTGACACTCAGCGATATCGATGCGCTACTGGCGGTGAATGTCCGCTCCGCCGTGCTGGCCATACAGGCGGCCATCCCGCACCTTGGGCAAGGTGGCCGTATCATCACCACAGGTTCCAATGCAGCAGAACGCGCGCCCTTCGCAGGTATCGCAGGCTATTCGATGACCAAGTCGGCGCTGCTTGGGCTGACCCGCCACCTCGCCCGCGAACTGGGGCCACGGGGCATCACCATCAACCTGGTGCAGCCTGGGCCGACGGAGACCGACCTCAACCCGGATGACGGCAGTGAGCTGTCGCTGATGAACCGCAAGCTGACGTCGCTTGGCCGTTACGGCAAGCCGGCCGACATTGCGGCGGTGGTGGCGTTTCTCGCAACCCCCGCGTCGAGCTTCATGACCGGGTCTTTCGTCACGGTGGACGGCGGGTACAACGCCTAGTTGCCCGGGTGCTAGCCGAGGAACAGCCGGTAGGCCGGGTTATCCGTCTCGTCCCAATAGCGGTAACCCATGGCCTCCAGCGCCTGGGGCAGCCCGCGCAGTTCGTCGTCCGGTACCTGCAATGCGGCGAACACTCGGGCTACGGCGGCGCCATGGTTGCGGTAGTGGAACAGGCTGATGTTCCAGCGCTTGCCCAAGCGCTCCAGAAAGCCCAGCAACGCACCGGGCCGCTCCGGGAATTCGAAGCGCAATACTCGCTCCTGCGCGCCAGGCGCGGCATGCCCGCCGACGGTATGGCGCACGTGCAGCTTGGCCAGTTCGTTGTCGGTCAGGTCCACTACCTCGTAGCCTTGCCCGCTCAGGCTTTGCAGTAGCGCCTGGCGGGGGTCGTGCAGCGGGTGGGTCTGCACGCCGACGAACAGCCTGGCCTCGCGCCCCGGCTGGCAGCGGTAGTTGAATTCGGTGACCTGGCGCTTGCCCAGAGCCTGGCAGAACGCCCGGAAGCTGCCCGGCCGCTCAGGGATGGTCACGGCGATGACGGCCTCGCGCTGCTCGCCCAACTCGGCTCGCTCGGCCACGTGGCGCAGTCGGTCAAAATTGATATTGGCGCCCGAGTCGATGGCCACCAGGGTCTGCCCGCACACGCCTTCGCGCGCCACGTACTTCTTGATGCCCGCCACCGCCAGGGCACCGGAGGGCTCGGTGATCGAGCGGGTGTCGTCGTAGATGTCCTTGATCGCCGCGCACAGCTCGTCGCTGCTGACCGTCAGCACCTCGTCTACGAAGTGCCGGCACAACTCGAAGCAATGGGCGCCGACCTGCGCCACTGCCACGCCGTCGGCGAAGGTGCCCACCTGCGGCAGGATCACCCGCTCGCCTGCGGCCAGGGCGGCTTGCAGGCAGTTGGAGTCTTCCGGCTCCACGCCGATCACCTTCACCTGCGGGCGCAGGTACTTGACGTAAGCAGCGATGCCCGCCACCAGCCCGCCGCCGCCCACCGGCACGAAGATCGCGTCCAGCGCGCCCGGCTGCTGGCGCAGGATCTCCATGGCCACGGTGCCTTGGCCGGCGATCACATCCGGGTCGTCAAACGGTGGTACGAAGGTCGCACCGTCACGCTCGGCCAGTTGCAGGGCGTGGGCCAGGGCATGGGGGAAACTCTCGCCGTGCAGTAGCACATGCCCGCCGCGGGAACGTACCCCGGCAACCTTCAGCTCAGGGGTGGTGGTTGGCATGACGATGGTGGCGTGCAGCCCCAGGTGCGAGGCTGCCAGGGCGACGCCCTGGGCATGGTTGCCGGCCGATGCGGTGATAACGCCGCGCGCACGCTGCGCAGGGGTCAGGCGCGAGAGCCGGGTGTAGGCGCCGCGGACCTTGAAGGAGAAAGTCGGTTGCAGGTCTTCGCGCTTGAGCAGCACCTGGTTGCCAAGGCTTGCCGACAGCGCCGGGGCCGCTTGCAGGGGCGTCTCGATGGCCAGGTCGTACACGGGCGCTGCGAGAATGCGGCGCACCTGCTCCGACAGCAATTGCTGAGGAGTGACGGCGCTGCGAGGGCTGACATTGAGGCTGGTCATCGATGACTCCTGGGAGGTTGCAGATGCCCGGGAGTCAGAGTGAAAGAACCCGCCTCCAGGGCGGGTTCGGTGCACGTACGCGCTAGCCCGCCAATCCGATAATGGCGGTAATAATGATGCTGGCGGCGTGAAGGTGCGGCTGTGTATTCATAGGCGTTGAACTTATCTTGCGCTGTTGTGGGAAGTCAACACTTGCTGCGCAGGCAAATATCGTTAGCCTGCTTTCTTTTATCCCGCCTAACGTCCATCATTGTCCCACCGCCTGCCCGCGAACGAGCTCATGACCGCACCATCCCCTGCCCCCGCCAACACCCGCGCAGTGACCCTGCAAATCCTGTCGATCGTCTTCTACACCTTCATCGCCTTTCTGTGCATTGGCCTGCCGATTGCCGTGCTGCCTGGCCATGTGCACGACCAACTGGGCTTCGGCGCGGTGGTCGCCGGTATCACCATCGGCCTGCAATACCTGGCCACACTGCTCAGCCGCCCGTTCGCCGGGCGCATCGCCGACAGCCTGGGTGGCAAACGGGCAATCGCCTATGGCTTGTATGGCATTGCCGCGTGCGGTGTGCTGACGCTGTTGTCCGGCTGGACCCTCGGCCTGCCCTGGCTGAGCCTCGGCTTACTGCTGGTCGGGCGTCTTCTGCTGGGCATCGCCCAGGGCCTGATCGGCGTCGCCACCTTGAGCTGGGGGATCAGCCAGGTCGGCCCGGAGCACACCGCCCGGGTGATTTCCTGGAACGGGATCGCTTCCTACGGCGCCATCGCCATTGGCGCGCCAGCTGGGGTGGTGATGGTGGACGAACTGGGCTTCGCCATGCTCGGGCCGGCACTGCTGGCCATGGCGCTGCTCGCGCTGCTGGTGCTGCGTACCCGCCCGGATGCAGTGGTGGAGGCGCGCGGCGAACGCCTGCCATTCTGGTCAGCCTTTGGCCGGGTGGCACCTTGTGGTCTCGGGCTGACCTTGGCGTCGATCGGCTATGGCACCCTGACCACCTTCGTCACCTTGTACTACCTGGAGCGCGGCTGGGCGGGTGCGGCCTGGTGCCTGAGCGCATTCGGCGTGTGCTTCATCGTCTCGCGGCTGTTGTTCGTCAATTCGGTGCACCGCTTCGGCGGCTACAACGTCGCCATCGCCTGCATGATCACCGAGGTGCTTGGCCTGGGGCTGCTGTGGCTCGCGCCGTCGCCGGCCTGGGCGCTGGTCGGGGCCGGGTTGACCGGCTTCGGGCTGTCGCTGGTGTATCCGGCGCTGGGCGTGGAGGCGATCAAGCAGGTGCCGAGCCACAGCCGCGGCGCAGGCCTGGGTGCCTATGCGGTGTTCTTCGACCTGGCCCTGGCGTTCGCAGGCCCGGTGATGGGCGCGCTGGCCGCGCACCTGGGCTATGCATCGATCTTCTGCATCGCGGCACTGCTCGCCCTGTCAGGGGTCGCTTTGGTCCTGTTCCTCGCCCGCCGCGTGCGCCAGCACTGAGCCCTCTGCGGGCTGCGGTGCGTCCAGCGCCTGGCTGAAGAACGAGGCCGTCTCGCTCTGCAAACCGTGGTGGATGTCGCGTCGGTCGACGCCATCAGCGTCCTTGCACAAGGCCGCCATGCGCTGGCGCTGCTCGGCATCGCAAGGGGCCATGAACACGAAGTGCCCGGCGCCGGAGAGCAGACGGTAATCGGGGGTCAATGGCAGCTTGCGCGCCAGGGCCTGGGCGTTGTGCTCCAGCGCCAGCAACTGGTCCTGGTCGCCGCTGTAGATCAATGCCGGCACCTGCACCCCTGCCAATGCATGGCGACCGAACATCAGGCTCAAGGGCGCCATCAGCATCACCGCGCCGACCCGTGGGTCGGCCTGGGCCGTCAGTTCGCTGCGGTCGGCGATCAGCACGCCGTGGGTCTTGCAGGCATCGGCATCTTGGGGGCGTTCCAGGCAATAACTGCGCAGGCGCTCCAGGTCGGGCCGTGCGCCAGACAGAATCAGCGCGGTCTCGCCACCAGCCGAGTAGCCGATCACCCCGACCTTGCCGTGGTTCAGGTAGGGCCTGAGCAAGGCGTCGTCGCGCGCTGCGCCGATTGCGGCGCTGATCTGCAACGGGCGGCCATAGAGGTTGCTGAGGGAGCCCAGTCGGCTGTGGTCGCGCAGGTTGTCCCCAGGGTGCGTTACCGCTACCACTACGAAGCCCTGGCGCGCCAGGTAAGTGGCCAGGTCATGAAGGGCCAGCGGGCTGCCGGTATTGCCATGGGACAACAGCAACAACGGATATTGCCCCATGGCCACCGGCGCGTCCTCGGCCACCTTCAGCGTGTAGCCGTCGATGCGTGTCGCTCGTGCAGGGCTGCTCGTAGGATAGAACGCCAGCGCCTGCATCGGCCGGGCATCCACCGGGTCGGCCAGGGTCAGCCGATGCAGGCCCGCCACCCAAGGCTGCGCCTCGGCACGGGCCAACAGGCCGCCGAGCAGCAGCAAGGTCAGTAGAGCACGGGTTTTCATCGATGCAGGCCTCCCCCCGAGGTGGACGGACCGCCTCAGCATAGAGCCTGCACCGAGGGCGCCAGATGAAACCTGAATGAAAAAACCGGCTGGCGCACGAGGCGACAGCCGGTTTTTTCGATACCGCTACGATCAGGCGGCGAACAGCTCGCCAGCAATCTGCGCCTGGGCGGCGTCGATGGCCTTGCTGCGGTGCTCCGGGCCATAAGCCAGGCCATGGGCACGGACGATTTCCACATCGGTGATGCCGATGAAGGTGAGGAACACCTTGAGGAACTCTTCATGACCCACGCCGGTCGGCTGGCCAAGGTGCAGGCCACCGGAGGTGGACACCAGGATCACCTTCTTGCCGCCACACAGGCCTTCGGAGCCGGCCGAGGTGTAGCGGAAGGTCTTGCCGGCGACGGCAACCCGGTCAATCCAGGCCTTGAGCTGGGTCGGCACGGTGAAGTTATACATCGGCGCGCCGATTACCACGGCATCGGCGGCAAGGAATTCGGCCAGGGTCTCGGTGCTCAGCTTGGCTTCGTGGGCCAGGGCGGCGTCGCGGGCTTCTTCTGGGGTGCCGGCGGCGAGCAAGGTGGCGGACGAGAAGTGGCTGATGGCATCGGCGGCCAGGTCACGGTAGACCACTTCGATGCTCGGGTCGGCGGCCTTCCAGGCCTCGACCACTTCGTGGCTCAGCTGGCGGGAGGCGGAATTGTCGCCCAGGATGCTCGAATCGATATGCAACAGTTTCATTGGATTCTCCTGTGAATAAAGACCGCAGCGTTGAGCGATCACGATGGCAGGCAATCCTACAGAGCCGACGAACGGCTGATTAGTCGGTAAAAATGCACTAGATTGTCCTACTGATGGAACAATGAGAGCACCTCTATGCAAGATCTCAACGATCTCTTCTACTTCGCCCGGGTGGTCGAAGCCGGTGGTTTTGCCGCCGCCGGGCGCCAGTTGGGCGTTCCCAAGTCGCGCCTGTCTCGGCGTATTGCCGAGTTGGAGGAGCGCCTTGGTACCCGTCTGCTGCAACGCACCACGCGCCAGCTGAAGCTCACCGCCGTGGGCGAGCGCTACCTGCATCACTGCCAGGCCATGTTGGCAGAGGCCGAGATGGCCGACGAGGCAGTCGCAAGCATGACCAGCGAGCCTCGCGGGCGCCTGCGAGTATCCTCGCCAGTGGCCCTGGCTCATGCGTTTCTTCCCGACGTGATCTGCCGCTTCCTGACCCAGTACCCTCAGGTGCAACTGGAGATGGTGCTGCAAAACCGCCGCGTCGACCTCATCGCCGAGGGCATCGATGTCGCACTGAGGGTGCGTGACCTGGGCGACGAAGACCCGGCCCTGGCCACCCGCCGCCTGCGCCAGGCGCAGATGCACCTGGTGGCGGCACCGGGTTTTGCCGACCATATCCAACACCCCTCGCAATTGGTAGGTCTGCCTGTACTGGGCGCCCCTGACGCGGACCGCCTGGTGCGTTTCCGCCTGCATGGGCCATACGATCAGGTACAGGAAGTGGCGCTCGAACCTCGCCTGGCCATCGACGACTTCGTCGTGCGCAAGACCGCCGCCC
Organism: Pseudomonas sp. NPDC089554; assembly: GCF_050280645.1. NCBI lineage: Bacteria > Pseudomonadati > Pseudomonadota > Gammaproteobacteria > Pseudomonadales > Pseudomonadaceae > Pseudomonas > Pseudomonas sp. NPDC089554. The sequence continues at coordinate 63,730 of NZ_JBNNVR010000004.1, read as the reverse complement.
TCGCCGGCTTGGGTTTCACCGCGCTGCCCAGCATGAACTGCGAAGAGGAACTGGCCCGTGGCGAGCTGGTGCGCCTACTGCCGGAATGGTCGCTGCCAGGGGGTTACTTGCAGGCGGTCTACCCGCATCGACGCGGCGTGTTGCCTGCCGTGAGGGTGTGGATCGATCATCTGGCCGAAGTGTTCGACAGCTGCGGAGAACGGCATGTCTAGGAAAAGCATGAACGCCGAGCAAGTGGCCGCATTCTGCCTGGCGCTGCCCGGTGCACGGGAAGACTACAAATGGGGCGGTATCCGCGTGTTCTCGGTGGCCGGTAACAAGATGTTCGCGGTGCTCGACCTGGCCGGTGCGGGGCTGTCGTTCAAGGTGGCCGACGACCTCTTCCTTGGCTACTGCGACCGCCCTGGCGTGCGGCCCGCACCGTACCTGGCCAGGGCCCACTGGATCAGCATGCTTGCGCCCTACCCCATGGGCCGCGAGGAACTGAGCGATTTGTTGCAGCGCTCGCACCAACTGGTGGTGCGGCGCTTGCCCAAGCGCTTGCAGCCGGGGTTACTGATGCAGGACTGAGTTCAGAACAACGACCAGCGCCCGTCAAAAAACAGGTGGCTGGCCCAGAAGGCCTGGTGCATAAGGACGATGCCCCAGAACACCGCCTGATAAGAAACCTTGCGCGTCTTGTGCCGCAACAATTGCTGGGCCAGCAAGGCCCCGGGCCAACCGCCCAGCAGCTCGCAGGCGTGCAGCACTTTCTCTGGCGTGCGCCAGGCTTGGTTGCGGGCCTGGTGCTTGTCCTGCCAATACAGCAACAGGCACACCAGGCTGGCCAGAGGGTACACTGCGAGCGGCAGCCACGACTGCCCGCTCCAGGCCACCTGCGCCGCACCCAACCCGGGTAGTAGGCACAACACCAACAAAACCAGCAGCTTCAGGCGGGGGTTGCGTACCCCGCCCGAGCTGGCACTGGCACGCCGGGCCTCTTGTACGCGGGCCATATCAGCCTTGCGCGGTGGCCCAGTCGACCCAGCCGAACTGCCAGGTCGCCAGGATCAACAGGCCAAAGGCGATGCGGTACCAGGCGAACACCGCGTAGCTGTGGTTGGCGATGAATTTCAGCAGGCCACGCACGGCGATCATCGCGAAGATGAACGACACCACGAAGCCAATGGCGAACACCGGCAGGTCCGCTGGCTGGAACAGCTCACGGTATTTGTAGCCCGAATACACCGCAGCACCGACCATGGTAGGCATGGCCAGGAAGAAGGAAAACTCGGTGGCCGCCTTGCGCGACAGGCCGAACAACAGGCCGCCGATAATGGTCGAGCCGGAGCGCGAGGTACCGGGAATCATCGCCAGGCACTGCACGAAACCGATCTTCAGGGCGTGGCTCCAATGCATCTGGTCGACATGATCCACCTCGATGCGGTGCTCGCGCCGCTCGGCCCACAGCATGATGACACCGCCCACCACCAGCGCTACGGCCACGGTGATCGGGTTGAACAGGTATTCGTGGATCAGGTCGGCGAACAGCACCCCCAGTATCACTGCCGGCATGAAGGCCACCAGCAGGTTGGCGGTGAAGCGCTGGGCGTTGCTTTGGCTGGGCAGCCCTACCACGACCTCGATGATCTTGCGGCGAAACTCCCACACCACCGCCAGGATCGCCCCCAGCTGGATGATGATGTTGAACGCCATGGCGCATTCACCGCCGAAGTCGATCAGGTCGGCGACAATGATCTGGTGACCGGTGCTGGAAATCGGCAAGAACTCCGTCAAGCCTTCAACGATACCCAGGATGATTGCCTGAAAGGCACTCCAAAAATCCATCAACTCCCCCAAATGGTCCGCTGCTCCAGCAGCGTCCTCGTTCTCTCTATATTCGTGTGGTTGCCGCAGGCGGCACGCCGTTTTACAGCGACCTGTGACTGCAAGGCCAGCGGAAAATTACTACAAGACTAAAGGTTTCATCTTGCGCGGCCGAAATGCTAACAGAGGCTCTGCGCAAAAGGCTTGCGCTATACGCACCATGGATGGGCAGATCCGGCACTTAGCCAATGGTCGAGTGGGTAGTAGCACCCGGCCATGATTGGATGCCCTCTAATAAAAAGAACAATGTGGAGTAACCATTTTTATGAAGAGCCTAAGGTCGATGTCGATCAGCCGACGCCTGTCGCTGATCCTGCTGGTGGCCGTCGCCATGCTGGCGGTGTTGGGAATGATGATGCTGCGCCAGATCCATGGCGACCTTTACCAGGCCAAGGCCGAGAAGACCCGCCACGTAGTCCAGACCGCCGTCGGCGTGCTGGCCTACTACCAGGGCCTGGAAGCGGCCGGCACCCTCACCCGCGAGGTTGCCCAGCAGCAGGCGCTGCAAGTGGTGCGCGGCCTGCGCTACGCCAAGGATGACTACTTCTGGATCAACGACCTGGGGCCGAAGATGGTGATGCACCCGGTCAATGCCAAGCTCAACGGCCAGGACCTGTCCGGCATCCGCGACCCTGATGGTTTCGCCGTGTTCAACGAAATGGTCACCCTGGCGCGCAGCCAGGGTGCGGGGCCGGTCGACTACCGCTGGCCCAAGCCTGGGGCCGAGGAGCCGGTGCCCAAGACCTCGTACATCGAGCTGTTCAAGCCCTGGGGTTGGATCATCGGCTCGGGGGTGTACGTCGACGACGTGCAGGCCGAGTTCGGCCGCCAGGTCCGCGACGCCTCGCTGGTAGGCCTGGCAGTCGCCGCGCTGATGGCCCTGCTGGTGTGGCTGATTGCGCGCAGCATCGCCCGACCGTTGCAGGAAGCGGTGCAGGCGATGGGCAATATCGCCAGCGGCGAAAGCGACCTGACCCGCCGCCTGGACACCCAGGGCCGCGACGAAATCACCCACCTGGGCGAGCACTTCAATCGCTTCAACGGCAAGTTGCAGGGCGTGGTCGGCCAGTTGCAAGGCACCGCCCATGCCCTGGCCCAGTCCGCCGGACACGTCGGCGACAACGCCGGCACGGCGCAGCAGCACAGCGCCCAGCAGTCGTTGCAGATGGACCAGGTGGCCACTGCCGTCAACGAAGTCACCTACGCCGTGCAGGACGTGGCCAAGAACGCCGAGCAGGCGGCAGATGAAATGCGCAGCGCCCAGCAGCAGGTGCAACATGGCCAGGAAGCGATCCACGGCAGCCTGCAGCAGATCGACCGGCTTTCGGCGACCATCGAGCAGGCCGAACAGGTCATCCGCGACCTCGCCGGGCACAGCACCAAAATCGGTGGCGTGCTGGAAGTGATTCGCTCGATCGCCGAGCAGACCAACCTGCTGGCGCTCAACGCTGCCATTGAGGCCGCGCGGGCTGGCGAACAGGGGCGCGGCTTCGCGGTGGTGGCGGACGAGGTGCGTCTTCTCGCCCAGCGTACGGCGCAGTCCACTGCAGAAATCCAGACGATGATCGAGCACCTGCAAGGCCAGTCGGAGGCGGCGGTAAAAGCCATCGGCACCAGCAGCGAAGCCTCGCGCCAGACCGTCGAGCAGGCCCGCGAGGCCGGCACCAGCCTGGATGCCATCAACCAGGCGTTGCACAACCTGGCGGCGCTCAACACCTCCATTGCCAGTGCCACCTTGCAGCAGTCGCACGTGGTCGAGGACATCAACCGGACCGTGCTCGACACGGCTGGGTTGTCGCAGCAGACCGCCGAGTCCGCACGCCAGTCGAGCGATGCCGGCACGACGCTGGCGCGCCTGAGCCAGGAACTGGAGCAGTTGCTGCGCCAATTCCGCGTCTGACCTGCCCACACCCGCCCACAGGAGCACTGCACACCTGTGGGCGATTCACCTTCCCAGCCCTACACGCTACAATCGCGCCCTTTCCCCTTCCCAAGGATCGCCGATGTCCGGCCTCGAACTCTTCGCCGCCGCGCTCGGCGTCATCGCCGTGTGGCTGACGGTCCGGCAGAACCCCTGGTGCTGGCCGATCGGCCTGGTGATGGTGGTGCTCTACAGCTGGATCTTCTACGAAGTGAAGCTGTATTCGGACATGCTTCTGCAACTGGTCTATGCCGTGCTGCAACTGTACGGCTGGTGGCAATGGACCCGTCCAGGCCGGGTGCAGGACGCGCGCCAGGTCTCGCGCCTGGCAACCACACCCTTGCTGGCGGGGCTGGCCTTAGGCCTGGTCACCAGCCTGCTGCTCGGCGCCGCCATGGCGCACTGGACAGACGCCGCGCAGCCCTGGCTGGACGCAGCCTTGACCGGTTTCAGCCTGGTTGCGCAAGTGTGGATGGCACAAAAACGCCTGCAATGCTGGGCGCTGTGGGTGGTGGTCGACGTGATTTTCGTCGGCCTGTTCCTGTACAAGGGCCTGTACCTCACTGCCGCGCTGTACGCGCTGTTCACCCTGCTCGCCGTACGCGGCTGGCTCGAATGGCGACGCGACCCGGCACTGGCAACAGCATGAAGGTCGTGGTGCTGTGTGGCCCGGAATCCAGCGGCAAGAGCTGGCTCAGTGGCGAGATCCAGGCGCGCTTCGGCGGCCTCACGGTGGGTGAGTACGTGCGCCACTTCATCGACCAGGAGCAACGCGACACCTGCTACGCCGACATTCCGGCGATCGCCCGCGGCCAGTTGGCCTGGGAAGACCAGGCCCGCGAGCAGGCACCGGCTCTGCTGATCCTCGATACCCACCTGCTCAGTAACATCCTGTGGAGCCGCGTGCTGTTCGACGACTGCCCGGCGTGGCTGGAGCAGGCGCTGCTCGCTCGCCACTACGACCTGCACTTGCTGCTCAGCCCCCAGGGGGTGGACTGGGTGGGTGACGGCCAGCGATGCCAGCCCAACCTGCAAGAGCGCCAGGCATTTTTCGATGACAGCCAGCGCTGGTTGCATCGACATGGGCAACCGCTGCAAGTGATTGCAGGCGACTGGTCGCAGCGCCGGGAGGCGGCGCTGTCGGCAGTGGCCAGGTTGCTGGAGTCCGCCACCAACGTCGACTGTTAACGCGGCGATACACCTTCGTTGTCGCAAACCCCCATTGCTGGGGCCTCTTGCGCACAATCGGGGAACTGTCTCAGCGCTGATACAGTGCCTTCCAGCCCTGGCAAAGCCCCGTTCTACACGCCTTCCGCGCTCAGGGCAGGCGCAGTTGTATCAGTGGTGATACAACAAAAAACCGTCACGCCCAGGTCAATACCACAAGCCTTTGATAACCCTACGAAAATAAAAACTGGCACAGCCTTCGCTCTAGTACTCGCAACGCTCAAGGGCCAGCGTCTCGAGAAGGGAGCACCGTCGTGGGGAATCAGCACAACACACTGCCTGCACTGCTCATTCTGAGTTGCCTCGGGGCCGCGACCCTGCCGGCCCCGGCCCTGGCCGAGGGCAACGGCGTGGTCATCGTTACCCGCGACGTACAACCGCGCCAGGCCGACCGCCGCACCGGTACCCCAGACCCCTACCCGATCAGCGCCAATACCAACGAGTCGACCCGCATCCAAGCCCAGACCAACGAACTGAGCGACGGTGATTTCGCCAACGTCGCCAGCGGCGCGATCGTCAACCGCATCATCCAGACCGACGGCTCCGGCACCCTGCGTGGCATGAGCACCGCCACGGCACAACTGCCCGGCATGCGCGGTGGTGCAAGCACCGGCTCCGCCAGCGGCGCAAGCATCTCCAACACCGTCAACCAGAACGTGCAGCGCGGCATGGCCCCGCTGCAAATCCTGACCCGGGGCCAATGACATGCGCACCCTGAAAACCTCCTTGCTGTGCCTGGCCCTGGGCTGCACCAGCAGCGCCTTCGCCGCCTCGCCCGTGGTGGACAACGCCACCCTCGACACCAGCGGCAGCGCTTACCGCGGCAACCTGAACATCAACCAGGCTGCTGGCGATGCCCAGCAGCAGGCCAACGTGCGGGCCATCGCCATCGGCACCGAGGCCCACGCCAACACCCAGGTTCGCCAGGGCAGCGATTTTCGCGCCAACCCGGCCCTGGATGCCAGCGCCAGCATCACCGGCAATGCCTTCAGCAATGGCAACGGCATGCTCGGCATCAACCAATCGGCCGGTGCTGCCACGCAGCAGGCCAACGTGGTGCGCATCAGCATCAGCGCAGTTCCACAGAACATCGACGACAGCATTCTCAGCCAGCAGAACGTCTCGCTGGCCAATGGCTCCGACGCAACTGATCGCACACCCGGCAGTCGCCTGGTCACTACCAGTGACCAGGCCTTCACCGGCAGCCGTGGCGTGATCCAGTTGAATCAGAGCGCCGGGGTGGGCAACCGAATGGCCAACACCCTGAGCGTCCGGGTCGCAGACTGACCCAGCGGCAACACACAACAACACTTAACAACGAAAATATAAGCGGAGAAACACCATGAAACCTAAAATGGCACTCAAGCCTCTGGTATTCGCCCTCGCTGCGGTCATGGCAGTTGCTGCACAAGCTGGCGGACGTGACGATGATCGCGGCCGCGGCGGCCATAACAATGGCCACAACAATTATGAAAACCTGCTGGTACAGCTGATGGTGACCGCAGGCTCTGCCGCCACCGTGCTGGACACCCAGGCCAACTCCGGCAACCGCGTGCTCAACCAAGGCACCCGCAACGATGCCAAGATGGACAACTCGGCCAACGGCTCGCAGGGCAACCTCGGCGCCAACATCGCCGCCGGTGACGGCAACCAGCAGGACAACGTCGCTGCCATCGCCACCGCCGATGAAAGCTTCATCTTCGGCAGTGCCGTGGCCATGTCCCAGGCCACTCAGAGCAACGTCGGCAACACCGTCAAGAACCTCTCCACGTCCAACAATGCCAACCTCACCGGCTCTGCCAACAACAGCTCCGGCAACATCGGCATCAACGTGACCGCTGGCGACTTCAACCAACAGAAAAACAACCTGGCGATCGCCGTTTCCGGTGGCCGCGTAGCCGCCGCCACTGGCGCTGCCAACCAGGCTGTGACTGGCCTGTCGGTCAACAACAAGGCCGACCGTACCTACAGCAAGGAAACCCTCACCTCCACCTTCGTCGCCGCCGGCCACTACCAAGGCAATGGCTGGGGCTATGTGGAAGACGAGAGCAGCCGTGATCGCCATGGCAAAGTCGACAAAGATCCTCTGAAATTCCACGAAGAGGGCACCTTCGGCCTGGCTGGCGTCGCTTCCTACCAAGTGCTGACCCCCACCGGCTGGCGCAACCCTGTGACCAACACCGCCAACATGACCAACTCGCTGAACGGCGTGTCGGGCAACGTCGGCGCCAACGTGTCGGCCGGCAGTGGCAACCAGCAGACCAACTCGCTGTCCATCGCCGCAGGTTGCAAAGCCTGCATGTAACAGCAGTCGATCGGGGCCCTTCGGGGCCCCTTTCCTGTCTCTACCAGGTGGACCAGCCCATGCGTATCGTCCTGCTTGCCGCACTCATGTTCCTTGCCGGTGTCATCGAAGCCGCGCAGATGCCGATCGCGGCAATGCCTGGCGGCAACCTCGTGTACAAACCGGTGCAGAGCCTGCGCGAACGGCGTTTCGCCGACCTGGTGCAACAGAAGACCGATTTCAGCTGCGGCGCCGCCGCCCTGGCCACCGTCCTCAAGCAAGCCTATTGGCTGGATGTGGACGAGCACCAGGTCATCGAAGGCATGCTCGCCCATTCCGACCAGGACACCGTCAAGGTGCAGGGCTTCTCGATGCTCGACATGAAGCGCTACGTAGAAAGCATCGGCATGCGTGCCCGGGGCTACCGGGTCGAGCCGGACACCCTGGAAAAGGTGAGCATTCCGGTGGTGGTGCTGATGGATATCCGTGGCTACAAGCATTTCGTGGTGCTGCAACGCATCCACAAGGGTTGGGTGTATATCGGCGACCCGGTGCTGGGCCACAAACGCTACACCTTCGACGACTTCCTCAAAGGCTGGAACGGCATCATCTTCGCGGTCATCGGCCCCGGCTACGACAAGGCCAACGCCCTGCTCGACCCGCCGGCGCCACTCACCGCCAAGAACCGCATCGACGGTTTTTACCCGGTGGACGACGCACAGCTGATGGAATTCGGTTTCATCCAGAGCGATTTCTTCTGATCACTACAAGGGGCAGGACGCTCCGGGGAGCAGCGATGAAGACTACCACTTGGCTGGTTGCCGCCTGCTTGGCCGCCAGCCTTCCTGTCGAGGCACAGGTATTCAAACCCATCGAAATGAAGGACCAGGAACTGGCCCAGTTGCGTGGACGCTATGTGATGCCCGGACGCATCATCAGTTTTGGCGTGGTCATGAGCAGTACCTGGCAGAACGCCGCGGGTGACCGTATTGGTGCCACCAGCACCCTGCAGGTCCAGCAGAACAGCTACCAACCGCAGTTCTACGTGTCGATGATCGGCAACGATGGCAACGGCGGCAACGTACCTGGGCAAGGCACCGGCGTGGTCAGTGGCGGTGCGGGCCTGGCCAACACCAGTGGCGTGACCCAGTCGGTGCGCGCCGCAGGCGACTACAACAGTGCCTACAACAATGTGTCCATCAATGTACGCGAGGCCCGCCAGGCCGCCGATGGCAGCAGCCCGCTGGGCCAAGCCCTGCCGGTCGGCACGACCTTGGTCAATAGCAACGGCGCCGGCACGGTGAGCGTTTCGAACTCCGGCAACGGCATCCAGATGGCCATCCAGGCCAACAACAACCAAGGCGAAAGCATGCAGCGCCTGGCCAATGGTGGCCTTTTGCAATCCACCACCTTGCTGGGCGGCAGCAACGCGGTCAACAACATGACCCAGCTCAACGTCGTGCTGCGTGACAACCTGCCTACGATGGGGGCCTTAAACTGTAGTCTCGATCAACTCAAGGGCCTACGTGTTTCAGGATATTGATCTACGCTTCGTCTCAAATAACGTAGTTGGAAGGGACGGCTGACTTATGCATCGATCGTTGTCGTTGGGGGCAGTAGTCTGCCTGGGGAGCCTGGTGCCATCGTCGCTGCTCTACGCGGCCGCCGACCCCCAGGTAGAGGCCTTGAAGGCCGAACTGGCAGCGCTCAAGCAGCGCTACGAAAGCCAGCAACAAGCGCTGATGGTCCTCGAGCAGCGCGTACGACAGGTCGAGGAACAACCTGCCGCCCCACCACCCAAGCGCCTGACCCGCTCGCCGGCTTCGCAGCCGCGCAACAACCAGGCCATTGCCGCCTCCGGGGGCACGGGCGCTTCGTACGGTGAATCGCTCAAGGACGACTCGGAACCGGCGCAAAGCGTCTCCAACCTCTACGACGAGGCCAGCGGTTTCTTCGGCGGCGGCAAGTTCAGCGTCGAGACCGGCATCACCTATGCCCGCTACGACACCCGCCAGCTGATCCTCAACGGCTTCCTGGCACTGGACTCGATCTTCCTGGGCAACATCAACCTCGACCGCATCAAGGCCGACAACTGGACCCTGGACCTGACCGCCCGCTACAACTTCGACAACCGTTGGCAATTCGACATCAACGTACCGGTGGTGTACCGCGAATCGACCTACCAGTCCGGCGGCGTCGGCGGCAACGCCCAAGGGGTGTCCGAGCGCACCGTCACCCGCGACCCTACCCTGGGCGATGTCAACTTCGGCGTGGCCTACAAGTTCCTCGACGAGTCCGAGAACACTCCCGATGCGGTGTTCAGCGTGCGGGTCAAGGCGCCCACCGGCAAGGACCCGTTCGGCATCAAGCTGCTGCGTGACACCGAGAACGACAGCCTGAGCTACCCAGAAGACCTGCCCACCGGCAACGGCGTGTGGTCGATCACCCCGGGCATCTCGCTGGTCAAGACCTTCGACCCGGCCGTGCTGTTCGGCAGCCTGTCGTACACCCATACCTTCGAGGAGTCGTTCAGCGACGTCAGCTCGACCCTCAACCAGAAGGTGCCGGGCAAGGTGAAGATCGGCGACAGTTTCCAGATTGGCGCGGGCATCGCCTTCGCCCTCAACGAACGGATGTCGATGTCGTTCTCGATCTCCGAGCTGATCGCCCGGCGCTCGCGGATCAAATCGGCGGAAACCGGCGATTCGTGGTCCGACGTCAAGAGCAGCGACGCCAACGCCGCCTACTTCAACGTCGGCATGACCCTGGCTGCCAGCGACAACCTGACCATCGTGCCGAACCTGTCGATCGGCCTGACCGACGATGCACCCGACTTCACCTTCAGCCTGAAATTCCCCTACTACTTCTGATCGCCCCGCCCACCAGCCCCGCACGGGGCCGGTAGGTGGCGGTGTTTTTCCCTGGGAAACCCAGCCCTCACCTTTTGGTAACCATCCTTGTCTCCCGCGGCCTGCCAGCCATGGGCCTGTTATGATGCAGCACATTTTCGTGACTGTTTCATGGCAAGAAGGACGTTTTCGTGAAGAACATGCTTGGCCATCCCCACGCCCGGCTTGCCACCCTGGTAGGCCTGGTGTTGGTGATCCCCCTGGGCGTGCGTGCGCTACTAGGTTGGTCCGACCCGCTGGGTTACCTGTCGGACCTGGCCATCGGCAGCCTGCTGCTCCTGTTATTGCTGCGCAGCCCCTGGTGGCTGGCGTTGCCCGTGCTGCTGGCCTGGGGTGGCCTGCTGGTGGCCTCGGCCGAACTGGTCAGTGCGGTGGGCCGCTTGCCGACCAGCGCCGACCTCGCCTACCTGTTCGACCCACAGTTCATGGAAAATTCCACCGGTGGCGCCCTTGCCCACCCCTGGCTGCCGTGGGCCCTGGGTCTCGGCCTGCTGGCCTGCCTGCTCGCCCGGGGCTGGCGCCGTAGCCAGCCGGTCCAAGCCTTGCCACGCAAGGCCTGGACCCTGCCACTGCTGGTCTTCGTCGCGCACTGGAGCAGCGAGCGCCTGGCCCCGTCCGAAGCCGACCAGTGGCGCCAGTACAACCTTCCTCACCAGTTGCTGTCCGCAGGCGTCGGCGACCTGCAACGTCAGGCCGACCGCTGGCTGGGCCGGGAAACAGCGAGCGAGCCATTACCCAGCGCTGGCCTGACCCAGGTCGACCTCAACGGCCCACGCCTGATCGAGGGGCCAGGCAGCGCCCGAAACCTGCTGGTCATCACCCTGGAAGGCATCCCCGGCGCCTACTTGCGTGCCAATCGCCAGGCCCTGCACAGCCGCTTCGACGACGACCTCATGCCCAACCTCAGCCGCTGGGCCGAGCGCGGCATGAACACGCCCGACTACGTGCTGCACACCCACCAGACCATCCGCGGCCTGTATGCGATGCTGTGCGGCGACTACGACAAGCTGGCCAACGGCACGCCCAAGGGCGTCGAGCTGCTGACCCAGAACGCCCGCAACCAGGCCTGCCTACCGGCCCAATTGCGCCAGGCCGGCTTCACCACCCACTACCTGCAAGGTGCCGGGCTGCGCTTCATGGCCAAGGACCGCATCATGCCGCACATCGGCTTCGAAGCAGTGCATGGCCTGGAATGGTTTCGCAACGACAACTACCTGGAGTTTCCCTGGGGCAAGGACGACCGCGCCTTCTTCGAAGGCGCCCTGGGCTACCTGGACGAACTGCGCAAGCAGCCCCAGCCCTGGATGCTCACCCTGTTGACGGTGGGTACCCACCAGCCTTACTCCGCCCCAGACGATTACCTGCAACGCTACGACACCGCCAAGCAGGCAGCCGTCGCCTACCTGGACGATGCCATCGGCGCGTTCCTCGACGCGCTGGAACGCCAGGGCGTGCTCGACGATACCCTGGTAGTCATCACCTCCGATGAGTCCCACGGTATCGACGGTGTGCGCCTGGCCTCCTCCTGGGGGTTCAACCTCACCCTGGCGCCAGAGCAGGCGCAGCTGCCACGCCTGAACCCCGGCACCTACGGTCATGTCGACCTGGCGACTTCACTGCTCGACTATTTCGCCCTGCCGATTCCCGCCGCACTGGCCGGTCGCTCGCTGTACCGCAACTACGACAGCGGCCGCGAGATGATTTCCTTCACCAACGGCCTACTGCGTTACCACGACGGCCTGGGCACCTTGAGCGAATGCGACTTCCAACAGCGCTGCCGGCGCTATGCCAGCAGCGGTTTCATCGCCGACCAGGCACGTTTTCTCGGACGCAGCGACGAGCCAGCAGCCCAGCAGATCAGCGCACTGGCCGCCGTACTGGACCAATCGCTGCTACAAACGCCCTTGAACCTGCGCTACCAGTTCGGTGGCCCGGCGCCAATCGCCCTGAGCGAGGCCATCCGCGATGACTGGGCCGACAACCTGATCGGCGCCCAGTACCTGGAAATGCCCGAGGGCTCACGCACCCGAGTGCGAGTCACCGTGCGCGCCCTTGGCAAGGCCAACCAGGCGCACATCCAGCTCAAGGCCAAGGAATACGAGCAGGACGTGCCCCTGGGGCTGCCGGAGGAAATCAAGGTAACGGCCAATGAGCCCATGGTGCTGGAGTTCGACTTCGACAACCCGAGCGCGCGCAAGGCGTTCTCGTTCCACCTGCTGGGCTACGGCACGGGCGAAGTGGAGGTCAGCGACTTCAGTGTGATCACCGCGCTGCCAGGTGAGGAAGAAAGCGCCGAGGAGTTGCCCCAGGATGAGCACGTGGCGCAGTCGAGCTAGCGAATCTGGTGCTTGTGCAGCAACCTGTAGAACGTTGGACGTGACACACCCAGCACCTTGGCGGCAATGCTCATGTTGTCGCTGTGGCGGTTGAGCACATCGCACAACGCCTGGCGCTCGGCGCGGTGCTTGTAGTCTTCCAGGGTGCCCAGCGGCTCCTCGCCCTGCTCCAGCTCTTGCAGGCCGAGGTCCTGAGCTTCGATCTGCCGCCCCTCCGCCAACACCAGCCCCCGCCGCACACGGTTGGCCAGCTCGCGGACGTTACCTGGCCACTCATGACGGCCCATTGCAGCCAACGCACTCTCGCTGAATGAACGGGGCCGCCGCCCGGTTTCCAGGCTGTAGAAATGCGAGAAATGGTTGGCCAGCATCGACAGGTCGCCATGCCGGTCACGTAGCGGCGCTGTGACCACCTGAAGCACGTTGAGCCGGTAATACAGGTCCTCACGGAAGCGGCCGCGCTCGATGGCCTGCTCCAGGTCCACGTGGGTCGCCGCCAGCACCCGTGCATCCACCTGTATCGGTTGGCTGCCGCCTACCCGCTCGATGTGTTTTTCTTGCAGGAAACGCAGCAAATTGGCCTGTAGCTCCAGCGGCAGGTCGCCAATTTCATCGAGAAACAATGTTCCGCCATGCGCTGCCTCGATGCGCCCCACCTTGCGCTGGTGCGCACCGGTGAAAGCCCCCTTTTCATGGCCGAACAACTCGGACTGGATCAGGTGCTCGGGTATGGCGCCGCAGTTGATGGCAATGAACGGTTTGTCGTGCCGCTGGGACTGCCGATGCAGGGTACGCGCCACCAACTCCTTGCCGGTGCCGCTTTCACCCCGGATCAGCACCGGTGACTCAGTGGGCGCAAGCTTGCCCAACAACTTGCGCAGCTCGCGGATGGGGCGGCTTTCGCCAAGCAGTTCGTGCTCAGGCTCATCAACCCGCACCACGCCTTTGCCACGCAGGCGCGCCATGCCGAAGGCGCGCCCAAGGGTCACCTGCACACGAGAGACGTCGAACGGCAAGGTATGGAAATCGAAGAACCACTCGCACACGAAATCGCCTACGTTCTGCATCCGCAGCTCTTCAGCGCTGAGCACAGCGATCCACTCGGTGTTGCTGCGCTTTATAAGGTCTTTCACGGCGTCAGGGTGACGCAGGTGCGAGGCCTGCAAGCGCAGTAAACCGACGTCGCAGGGGTGTTCCAGGGCGACCCCCAGCGTGCAGCTGCGCACATCCCAGCCAGCGCCGTTCAGGCCCGGCAATAGACGATGGCAATCGTCGCAGGGGTCGACAATCAGCAGGCGGCGTTGGGATGCGGGCTCGAGCATGACCTATCCTTGGCGCCAATTTTCGGTTTTTTAATTAGAAACAGTAAGTTGCGGCGCCCGAATTAACAGTAGCAACGAACCCGTCAACGCCCACTACCGTTTGTCTGCCCGACACCGTCCAACGCAGCCCATCGGGGAATTTTCTTAAATAAATAGCGTCACAGGCGGCACACCAAGGGCGAACTTACGTGGCCCTTGAAAAAAATTTCAACTGCCGTGTGACTTCACCTTCAACTCGGAGCATCAGTACAAATAACCCCGCGCTGCACCTTATGTTTCTTCACGCTGCGCGGACACAGAATTCCGTTGTTTGGGACCACAAGAGAGACCGAACCATGAATGCCTCGCTCCGTGTCAACGAAGCACTGCTGATTGCCGACCACGCCTTCGAACCCTTCCAGTGCGTCGCCTGGGACGCGCCCAACGGTACAGGTGAACTTAGCCTGGCAGTGGTCGACCGGACCAACACCCGTATCGGCAGCAAACAGGTATCTTCCCGGGTGTATTCCGACCCTGCGCAATGGGCCAGCCTGATCGAAGAAGTGCGCGCCGAACTGTCCGAAAAAGGTTATGACCTGCAACCCTGGACCATGCCTCGCTAACTAGTTGCCTGCACAGGTGCGTGTCTTGTCACGCACTTGTGTAACTTCCTCCTGCCGCCCTGGCAACTTCTAGATCGCCAACTTACTGTTAGCGAGCCGCTTTCCCAACCCAATCAATTACTTTGAACTGATCGACATGCTGGTACTGCGCCTGCAGTTGCTCGGCCAATTGCCGTGCGCGCCCCAGGCGTACCGGCGCGGTTTCGATGTCCACCAGCACACAAGGGCAAGGCATCGGTGCCTGCGCCTCCCAGCGTTGCAAGCGACCATCGGTGAATACCAGGCAGCGCTGGGCTTCATGCGGGTAGCGCCGGCCGCGCTCCAGCAGCCACCGTCGCGCCTGTTCCAAGGCAGCGAACAGCGGCGTACCACCGCCCGCCCCCAGCGCTTGCAACCAGGGCTGCAACGCCGCAGAAGCCTTCAGGCCATGGCGTTGCCACTGGGGGGTAGCGCCGCTGGCGGTCAGCAACGCCAGGCGGGCGCGCTGGCGATAGGCCTGGTCGAACAACTCGGCCAATACGCCCTTGGCCTGGGCCAAGGACTGGTGGCGACGCGTCGAGGCCGACGCATCGACGATCACCAGCCACAGTTGCGCAGCCGGTCCCTGGCGCTGTTGCCAGCACAGGTCCTGGCGCTGGCGTGGTCGCCCCTTGAGCAGGGTCGCCGACCAGGCGATGCTGCCTTTGCCTCGGCCCGCACGTCCACGCGCACCGGCAAGCTTGCCAACACCCGGCCTGGCATCCGCCGCAACGGTGTCACGGGGGCGGATGCTCAGGGCTTTTTTATCCAGTGGGGCACCTCACGCCGGGCGGCGCTCGCCACTGGCTGAGCGGGTAACGCCCCCCAGTCGCCCTGCCCGGCTTGTGTGTCTTGGCGCTGATCGGTGCCTGCCGGTGGCGTCGACGTCGCGGATGGCGCTGACGCTTCGCGGCGGCGATGGCGCAAGGCGAACTCGGCCACAGCCTCTACATCCCCTTCTTCGATTGCATCGCTTGCACGCCATGCGGCATGTGCCCGCGCCGCACGCAGCCAGACCAGGTCGGCACGCAGGCCATCGACCCCGGCAGCGAAGCAGCGCTCGGTGATCCAGGCCAAGGCCTGGTCGTCGAGCGCAATGCCAGCCAGGCGCTGGCGCGCCGCCCGGCAGCGCTCGCGCAACTGCGCCTGGGCGTCAGCCCATTCGCTGCAGAACGCCTGTGGGTCGCTGTCGAACGCCAGGCGTCGGCGGATGATCTGTTGCCGCGCTTCAGGGGCCGGCAGACCTTCGAGCGCAACGTTCAGGCCAAAACGGTCGAGCAGTTGCGGGCGCAACTCGCCTTCTTCCGGGTTCATGGTGCCGATCAGCACGAAACGGGCCTCATGGCGGTGCGAGATACCATCGCGCTCGATGCGGTTGGTGCCGCTGGCGGCGACGTCCAGCAGCAGGTCTACCAGGGGGTCGGGCAGCAGGTTGACCTCGTCTACGTACAGCACGCCACCATCGGCATGTGCCAGCACACCCGGCGAGAAACGCGCCTGGCCCTGCCCCAGTGCGGCGTCGAGGTCGAGGGTGCCGACCACACGTTCCTCGGTCGCACCCAATGGCAGGGTCACGAAAGGCCCGGCACCCAGTAGATCGGCCAGGCCCCGCGCCAGGGTGCTCTTGGCCATGCCACGCGGGCCTTCGATCAATACGCCGCCGATCTTCGGGTCGATGGCGGTCAGGCACAGGGCCAGCTTGAGATCGTCGGCACCGACCACGGCGGCCAGGGGAAACTGCAAGGGTTCGCTCATGTCAGGCATCTTCCTCGCCCTCGAGCAGTTGCTGCTCCAGGGCTTCACGGTATTCGTCAGGTGGCGCCTGCCACAAACCGCGCTGCTGGGCTTCCAGCAAGCGCTCGGTGAGGTCGTGCAGGGCTTGGGGGTTGTGTTCGCGCATGAAGTCGCGGGTGGCCGGGTCGCGCACATAGGCATCGGTCAGGGCCTGGTAATGGTGGTCGTCGATCAACTGCGTGGTAGCGTCGAAGGCGAACAGGTTGTCCACCGTGGCTGCCAGCTCGAAGGCCCCTTTATAGCCATGGCGCTTGACCCCGTCGATCCACTTGGGGTTCAGCGCGCGGGCGCGGATCACCCGGTTCAGCTCTTCCTTCAGGGTGCGGATGCGCGGGCGATCGGTCTGGCTGTGGTCGCCGTGGTAGCTGGCCACCGTGTTGCCGCCCAGGGTTTCTACGGCCGCCAGCATGCCACCCTGGAATTGGTAATAGTCGTTGGAATCGAGCAGGTCGTGCTCGTGGTTGTCCTGGTTTTGCAGCACCGCCTGCACGTTGGCCAAGCGCTCGGCGAACTGGGCCCGCGCCGGGGTGCCTTCGTCGGCACTGCCATAGGCATAGCCGCCATGGTTCAGGTACACCTCGGCGAGGTCGCTGCGCTCGTGCCACAGGCGCCCATCGATAGCGTTCTGCACCCCTGCGCCATAGGCGCCTGGCTTGGCGCCGAACACCCGCCAGCCGGCCTGGCGGGCGGCCTGCTCGGCCTCGACGCCCTGCGCCAGCAACGTGTCGCGCTCGGCACGCACCCGGGCAGCCAGCGGGTTGAGGTCTGCGGGCTCGTCCAGTGCCGCTACGGCCTGTACTGCGGCATCGAACAGGCGAATCAGGTTACCGAAGGCATCACGGAAGAAACCAGAAACCCGCAGGGTCACATCCACCCTGGGACGGTCAAGCAAACTCAAGGGCAGGATCTCGAAATCATCCACCCGCTGGCTGCCGGTGGCCCACACCGGGCGCACGCCCATCAGTGCCATGGCCTGGGCGATATCGTCACCGCCGGTGCGCATGGTGGCGGTGCCCCACACCGACAGGCCGAGCTGGCGCAGGTGGTCGCCGTGGTCTTGCAGGTGGCGTTCGAGAATCAGGTTGGCCGAGGCGAACCCCAGGCGCCAGGCGGTGGTGGTCGGTAGGTTGCGCACATCGACGGTATAGAAGTTGCGCCCGGTGGGCAGCACGTCCAGGCGGCCACGACTGGGGGCGCCACTGGGTCCGGCAGGCACGAAGCGCCCGGCCAGTGCGGCCAGCAGGCCATCGATTTCTGCCGCGCCGCAGGCATCCAGGTTTGGCGCCACCTGCTGTACCAGCGCCTCCAACACCACCCTTACCGGTTGCCAGGCAGCATCCTCGGGCAGTTGCAGACGGGCGTCGAGGGCCTGTTCGATCAGGCCCAAGGCAAGCTGCTCCAGACGCTCACGGGTATCGCCACAGGTGCGCCACAGGGCTGTGTCCAGCGCTTGCAGTGTTGCTGGCCGTGGGCCGCTCCAGGGTTGTCCCAAGTCGCAGTCGAGCGGGTCGAAACCCAACCTCAATGCCTTGGCCAAGGCACGCACCAGGCTGGCATTGCCCCCCCGGCCATCGCCACGCTCGACCCGCAGCAAGGCCAGCAGCGTATCGATGCGCAGCCGCCCGCTGGGCGACTGGCCGAACACGTGCAGGCCATCGCGAATCTGCGACTCCTTCAGGTCGCACAGGTAGGTATCCAGGCGCGGCAGCCACAGCGCGGCGTCGTCCAGTTGCCCTTCCAACTGCAACTCGCGGTCGATGTGGTTGGCCTTGACCAGCTCGAGGATATCGCGCTGCAACTCCCTCGCTCGGCGCGGGTCGAGCAGCTGCGCTTCGTAGTATTCGTCGGCCAGTTGCTCCAGGTGGCGCAAGGGGCCGTAGGTTTCGGCGCGGGTCAAGGGTGGCATCAGGTGGTCGATGATCACCGCCTGGGTACGGCGCTTGGCCTGGGCACCCTCGCCAGGGTCGTTGACGATGAACGGGTAGATGTTCGGCAACGGCCCGAGCACGGCGTCCGGCCAACACTCGCGGGACAAGCCGACGCCCTTGCCCGGCAGCCACTCCAGGTTGCCGTGCTTGCCGACGTGGATGAGCGCATCGGCGGCAAAGCCATTGCGCAGCCAGAAGTGAAACGCCAGGTAGGCGTGTGGTGGCACCAGGTCGGGGTCGTGGTACACCGCGCTGGGGGCGACCTGGTAGCCGCGTGCCGGCTGGATGCCGACGAAGGTCAGGCCGTAGCGCAGGCCGGCGACCATCATGCGTCCGGCGCGGAACATCGGGTCTTGCTCGGGCGCGCCCCAGCGCTCGAGCACCGCACGCTGGTTGGCATCGGGCAATTGTGCGAAGGCGCGGTGGTAGTCGTCCAAGCTCAGGCTTTGGGCACAGGGACGTTGGTCGAGATGGTCGAGGTCGTTAGTCACGCCGCCGAGCAATTGCTGGATCAACGCCGTGCCGCTGTGCGGCAGGCCAGCCACCGGGTAGCCCTGTGTTTGCAGGGCTTGCAGGATATTCAAGGCAGCTGCCGGGGTGTCCAGACCGACGCCGTTGCCGATGCGGCCATCGCGGGTTGGGTAGTTGGCCAAGACCAGGGCCACACGTTTCTGCGCGTTGGGCAGGCGCGCCAGCTCGACCCAACGGCGGGCCAGCTCGGCGACGAAATCCATGCGCTCGGGGTGGGCGCGATAGCAGACTACATCCGACTGGCTGCGCTCGCTGCGCCAGGCCAGGTCCTTGAAGCTCACCGGCCGGGTGATGATGCGTCCGTCCAGCTCCGGCAAGGCGATGTGCATGGCCAGGTCGCGCGCGCCCAGGCCTTGCTCGCTGATCTCCCAGCCGGGCTGGTTGTCCTGGGCGCAGATCGCTTGCAGCACCGGAACATCGCGGCGCAACGGGCGCAAGTTGGGCTGCTCCGGGCTGGACAAGGCAAAACCGGTGGTATTGATGACCACTTCGGCCCCCACCTCATCCAGCCAGGTTTCGACCTGTGTAAGGCAGCCTGCCTCCTTGAGGCTGGCCACGGCGATGGGCAGCGGGTTTAGCCCCGCCGCCTGGAGCCGCTGGCAGAACACGTCGATGAACGCGGTGTTGGCGGCTTGCAGGTGCGAGCGGTAGAACAGCAGCGCTGCAACGGGCTGGCCGACGCTCCACTGGCCGAACCAATCCTCGGGCACGGCGCTGGGCTTGTCCGGGTGGTAGACCGTGGTGCGCGGCAGCGGCTGCGGCGCATCCCAGGCGTAGTCTCGGCCCAGGTACTGGCTGGCCAGGCAATGGAACAGATTCACCGCGTTGGCCTTGCCACCTTGGCGCAGGAAATGCCACAGCCGCTCGGCCTGCTCGCCATGTACCGTGCCCAGGTCGGTCAGCTCGGGGTCGGGGCGGTCATCCCCTGGCACCAGGATCAACTGCACCCCGCGCGCGGCCAGTTCGACCAGTTGCTCGACGCCATAGCGCCAGTAGCCGACGCCGCCGTGCAGCGACACCAGGATCACCTTGGCATGGCGCAGCACCTGGTCGACGTACAGGTCGACCGAGGCGTGGTTCTGCACCTGCATGGGGTTGGCCAGGCGCAGGCTGGGGAAGTCGTCCGGCAGCTGCTCGGCGGTGTCGGCGAGCAGTGCCAGGTGTGAATCGCCGCTGCAGAGGATCACCAGTTCGGCGGGGGTCTGACCGAGGTCGGCGATGCTGTCGTCCGGCACGAAGCCGCCGGGCTGGGTCCGCAGCAGGTGCATGGCTTAGGCGCCCAGGGCTTGGCGCAGGCGCGCTTCCAGCTGCACGGCATCGAGGTCCTGGCCGATCAGCACCAGGCGGGTAATACGCGGCTCATCGCTGCGCCAGGCGCGGTCGAAGTGCTTGTCGAAGCGGGTACCTACGCCTTGGATCAGCAGGCGCATCGGCTTGCCGGGGATGGCAGCGAAGCCCTTGGCGCGCAGGATGCCGAACTCGGTGACCAGCTGGGTCAGAGCATCGAGCAGCAGGCTTTCGTCGGCCTCGGGCAGGTCGATGGAGATGGAGTCGAAGGCGTCGTGATCGTGGTCGTCGTGGTCATCGTCGTCGTGGTGCGAGTCGTGATGGGTGCGGCGGCCATCGATGTGCACCTCGGACTCGGCACCGATACCCAGCAACACGTCCAGCGGCAAGCGGCCGCTGCTGGCCTCGATCACCTTGACCGCAGGCGGCAGTTCCTCGGCCACCTCGGCACGGACCTTGGCAAGGCCTGCGGCGTCGATCAGGTCGGCCTTGTTCAATACGACCAGGTCGGCGCTGGCCAGCTGGTCGGCGAACAGTTCGTGCAGGGGGGATTCGTGGTCGAGGTTGGGGTCGAGCTTGCGCTGGGCGTCGACCTGGTCGGGGTAAGCGGCGAAGGTGCCGGCGGCGACCGCGGGGCTGTCGACCACGGTAATGACGGCATCGACAGTGCAGGCGTTGCGGATTTCCGGCCACTGGAAAGCTTGCACCAGGGGTTTGGGCAGGGCCAGGCCGCTGGTTTCGATGAGGATGTGGTCGAGGTCGCCACGGCGTGCGACCAGTTCGCGCATGACCGGGAAGAACTCTTCCTGCACGGTGCAGCACAGGCAGCCATTGGCCAGTTCATAGACGCGGCCGTTGGCTTCTTCTTCGGTACAACCGATGCTGCATTGCTTGAGGATTTCGCCGTCGATACCCAGCTCGCCGAATTCGTTGACGATCACCGCGATGCGACGGCCTTGGGCGTTGTCGAGCATGTGACGCAGCAGGGTGGTCTTACCTGAGCCGAGGAAGCCGGTAACGATGGTGACGGGGAGTTTGGCCAGTGTTTTCATGTCGCGATGCCCTTGGCAGCAGTGGCGCGGGCATGCAGGACGATAGCCACGGACGCTGCTGGCCGGGCACGTTCGTCACCGGATCACCCCGCCCGGTTGAAAGTCGAAAACGTTACGAGGCAGGTCTCCTGGCTTGCACCCTACCGGCCTGTGGCCAGTCGGACGACGCCTTCCCGCGTGATACGCAGTGGCTATGTCGGCCCTTTGGATGCTTACAGTTGCGGGGGCAGCCGCGGCTTGTACCGCGTTCCCGTCTTAGCTCCGGCTGGCGCCGGAGAACCTCGAACTGGCAAGGCTACGCAGTGGTTGGCGGGTGGTCAACCGTGGGATGGCGAGTGGCTTTATTTATGCACCACACGCCCCAGCCCGCCCCTGCCCGGCTTTAGCTTTAGCTTTGGCTTTGGCTTTGGCTTTGGCTTTTGATCTTGATCTTGATCTTGATCTTGATCTTGATCTTGATCTTGATCTTGATCTTGATCTTGATCTTCGCGACTTCCAGAAGGCCGAGCGGAGGCGTCTGGAGGGCCCTGGCGCGCAGCGCCCTTCGGCGTAGCCGAAGTCGCGAGATGTAGACTTGCGAAGCAAGTCGTAGGCCGCGAAGGCCCGTAAGACGCCGGAGCGAGGGAACCCGGAGCACAGCGTAGGGCCGTATGGGGGAGCAAGCGGTTTTTGCTTACTTTTTTCCAAGAAAAAAAGTAAGTCGCCGTAAGGGCGAAAAGGTGAATGAGCGCCACCAAAGCAAATGGATATTCACCCAACGCCCGCGCCCCAATCCCAATCCCAATCCCAATCCATTGATTAGAATTGACTGAAATATTTCCTCATGATTTGCTAGCACATTGCGTTCGGGTGCCCCCAATCAGGGGGTGAAACGGGAAACCGGTGCGTCGCAGGCCCCACCCAGGGCCCGACAACTCCGGTGCTGCCCCCGCAACGGTAAGCGAGTGAAGCGTCTGAACCACTGTGCCCCCGCCAAGGCATGGGAAGGTGACGCCATCAGGGACCCCACCCCCACCTCGCAAGCCCGGAGACCGGCCCAACGCTCAATGATCACCCCGCGGAGGGCGGGCGCTGTCGCATTCCCCTGGGCCAACCACGCCCGGGCGCGCCGCGCTTGTCCGCTGCTAAAAAAGCAGAGGAAAGCGTCATGCCCATCACCAGCGCCAAACACAGCATCGCCACCCCCGTCAGCCTCAGCCAGCGCCTCGTAGTGGCCATCGGCGCCAGCCTGCTGGGCCTGTGCCTGGTCTACTTCGCCGGTTTCTCGCATATCGAGGCCGTGCACAACGCCGCCCACGACACCCGCCACAGCGCCGCCTTCCCCTGCCACTGAGTAGCCCGCCCATGATCTCGCGAATCGCCCGCACCGCCGGCTTCAGCGGCCTGCTCGCCGCCCTGTTGCTGACCCTGCTGCAAAGCTTCTGGGTCGCCCCGCTGATTCTTCAGGCAGAAACCTACGAAAGCGCAGGCCCCGCTACCGAACAGCATGACCATGCGGGCGAAGCAACGGCCGCCCACACCCACGAGCACAGCGAAGAGGCTTGGTCGCCGGAAGACGGCTGGCAGCGCATCCTCTCCACCACCGGCGGCAACCTGGTCGTCGCCGTAGGCTTCGCCCTGATCCTCGCCGCCCTGTACAGCCTGCGCGAGCCCGGCCGGGTCAGCACCGGCGCACTCTGGGGCCTGGCCGGTTTCGCAGTATTCTGCCTGGCGCCGACCCTCGGGTTGCCACCGGAGCTGCCCGGTACCGCCGCCGCCGACCTGGGCCAACGCCAGACCTGGTGGGTCGGCACCGCCGCCGCCACCGCCGCCGGCCTGGCCCTGCTGGTGTTCGCCAGGCACTGGCTGTTCAAGGTCGCCGGCGTCGTGCTGCTGGTGGTCCCGCACCTGATCGGCGCACCACAGCCAGAAGTGCATGAAAGCCTCGCGCCCGAGGCGCTCGAGTCACAGTTCGTGATCGCCTCGTGGCTGACCAACGCAGCCTTCTGGGTTGCCCTGGGCCTGCTCAGCGCCTGGCTGTATCGTCGCGCAAGCCACGCCTGATGAGCCAACACGCCAGAGTGCCGGCGCTGTATGCCGGCTTTGGTTGTCGCAGCGGCTGTCCGGTCGAAGCACTGGACAACCTGCTACGCCAAACCCTCGCGGCGCACCAACTGCCCCTTTCGGCCCTGCGCGGCATCGCCAGCATCGACAGCAAGGCGCACGAACCTGGCCTGCTGCAACTGGCCGAACGGCTTGCCCTACCGCTGGTGGTATTCACTGCCGAACACCTGCTGCCGCTGGCTCCCCAGCTCAGTCACCGCTCCAGCACAGCCTTCGAGCACACCGGTTGCTGGGGGGTTGCCGAGAGCTCGGCCCTGGCGTTGGCGCAATCCGAGCACCCGCAGGCCCGTCTAAGGGTCGACCGCCAAGTACTCGGACCCGCTACCCTGGCTATCGCCAGTCGCGAATAATCGCCCTATCCTCCCGCTTTTCAAGGATTTGCCATGACGGTCTATTTCATCGGCGCCGGGCCCGGCGACCCCGAGCTTATTACGGTCAAGGGCCAGCGCCTGATCCGCCAGTGCCCGGTCATCATCTATGCAGGCTCCCTGGTGCCACCTGCCGTGCTGCAGGGGCACAGCGCCGAAACCGTGATCAACAGTGCCGAGCTGCACCTTGAGCAAATCATCGAAGCGATGCGCCTGGCTCATGCCAACGGCCAGGACGTTGCGCGCGTGCACAGCGGCGACCCGAGCCTGTACGGCGCCATCGGCGAGCAGATCCGCCATCTGCGTGCGCTCGGTATCGACTTCGAGATCGTGCCCGGGGTAACGGCCACTGCCGCCAGCGCGGCCCTGCTCGGTTGCGAGCTGACCCTGCCCGACGTGGCGCAGACCGTCATTCTCACCCGCTATGGCGACAGCTCGCCGATGCCGCCCGGCGAGCAATTGGCGGACCTGGCTCGGCACCGCGCCACCCTGGCCATTCACTTGGGTGTCCGGCACCTGCAACGAATCGTTACCGAGCTGCTTCCCCATTACGGCGACACGTGTCCGATCGCCGTGCTGCACCGCGCCAGCTGGCCGGACCAGGACTGGGTCAAGGGCACCCTGGCCGACATCGTCGAACAGGTAGAAGCCAAAGGGTTTCGCCGCACGGCGCTGATCCTGGTGGGCCATGTGCTAGGCGATGCGCCATTCGCCGACTCGGCCTTGTACCGGGCTGGCCACGCACACCTCTACCGCCCTGGCTGACGATTGCAGCCCGCGAGTGATCGGCCCACACTCCAGGCTTTCCTGTCTATCGGAGTAACGCCATGCTCGAGCTGCGCCCCAATTGCGAATGCTGTGACATCGACCTGCCCGGCGACAGCCCGGATGCAGTGATCTGTTCGTTCGAGTGCACATTCTGCCGTCCCTGCGCCGAACAGCACCTGCAAGGGCGCTGCCCCAACTGCAATGGCCAGTTGCTGCAACGGCCAACCCGCGTCGGGACAGCCCTGCAAAACAACCCCGCCTCGCACCAGCGCGTCAGCAAGCCACACCCCGGCTGCACCCCCTCCTCTACTCAAGGCGCTTGAGCAGCGCCCCAAGTCGGTCGGCACAACCGTGTCGGCCTGCTATACCCTGTTTACCTGTCAGTCGTTCTTGTAGGATTTTTCAACAGTTCATGCGGGCAATTTCAACAGCTTCATGTCGGCCATTACCAAGCGTCGAGAATATACGTATTGTGCGCGCAGCCGGATTGGCCCTACAGAAGTGTTCCTGGCTGTTTCAGGAAACGGACAATATTTCCTACAGGAGTTTCCCATGACAACCGTGCTGATGGTCGACGACCACCCAACCGTCAGGCTGGCTGTACGTATACTGCTGGAGCGCGAGCGCTTCACTGTCGTCGGTGAAAGTGGCGACGGCATCGAAGCCGTACAAATGGCGCGCAGACTTTCCCCCAACGTCGTCATCCTCGACATCGGGCTACCTGGGCTCGATGGCATGGAAGTCATCAAGCGCCTGCAGCTGCTCGACCCCGCTCCCAAGATCATGGTGCTCACCGGCCAACCCGCCGATCTCTACGTCCGCCGTTGCCTGGATGCCGGTATCGCCGCGTTCGTCAACAAGGACGAGGACCTCGATGCCGTGGTGTTCGCCCTCAAGGCTCTGGTCAAGGGCTACTCGACCTTCCCGCAGATGTCGGTCAACAGCAACTCCCTGGAAAGCGAAGGCGTACGCCTGGACAGCCTGTCCAACCGCGAGATGGAAGTGCTGCGCCGGCTGACCCGAGGCGAGAACAACAAATTCATTGGCGAGCGCATGAACCTCAGCGCCAAGACCATCAGTACGTACCGCGGCCGGATCATGGAAAAGCTCAAGACCGAGTCGCTGGTGGAAATGGTCGACCTGGCCAAACGCAACCAAGTCCTCTGAACCTCGTTGCACATGAAAGGCATGCTGCCAGGCTTGCTTGCGCTCATCGCCCTGGCCGCGCCTTCGCCCGCTCCCGCACAGAGCGAGCCGCGCCAGGTGCTCGCCCGCTCGCTGAGCGCAACCGCGCCGCTGCCGGTTTCTTCCCAGGACCTGCAGTGGCTGCAGCAGCGAAAGGTATTGGTGCTGGGCAGCTCCACCCCCGACTATCCCCCCTTCGAAATCAACACAAGCCTGCGCGACTATGAGGGCCTGAGCGCAGACTACGCGGGCTTGCTCGGCGAGCAACTGGGGCTTGTGCTGGAGGTTCGGCGCTTCGCCAGCCGCGCGGCGGCCGTCGAAGCCTTGCGCGAGGGGCACATCGACCTGCTCGGCAGCTCCAATGCGTTCGAGGCCGCCGAGGCCGACCTGGCCTTGAGCATGCCCTACGCCGACGATATGCCGGTGATCGTCACCCGTCAGGGCCTCGCCCTGGACAAGGACGACGACCTGGCCGGCATGCGCCTGGCGATGGTCGACCACTATCTGCCCGAAGCGGCCGTCCGTGCGCTCTACCCTCGGGCTCGGCTGCAGCTGTACCGCTCGACTGCCGCCGGTTTCGATGCCGTCACCCAGGGCATGGCCGACGCCTACATCGGCGATGCCATCAGCTCCGACTTCATGATCGGCAGCACTTACCAAGGCCTGGCCCGCATCGATCACTTCGCGCCCACCGCTCCAGGGGTCTTCGCCTTCGCCCTGAACCGCGACAACACCCGGCTCGCCCACCTGGTAAACCAGGCAGTGGCGCGCATCACCGACAGTGAGCGGTTGAACATTCTGCGGCGCTGGACCAGCGGCAACACCAGCCTGCTGCTGCAACGCCACCTGAGCAACCTGACACCCCAGGAGCAGGACTGGATAGCCAGCAACCCGAGGATACGCGTGCTGGTCAACAGCGCCTTGGCGCCGCTGACCTTCAACGACAGCCAGCAACGCCTGAGCGGCATCACCATCGACCTGCTCAAGCAGATTGGCCTGCGCACCGGGCTGCGCTTCGAGGTGCTCGAGCGCGGCGCCGTTTCCGGCATGATCGACGAAGTGGCGCGCGGCGAAGCGGAAATGGCCGGTGCCCTGGACTATGGCCCGAAACGCCTGGCCAGGCTGCTGTACACCCGCCCCTACTTCATCACGCCACGGGTGCTGGTGACACGCAGCGATGCAGATGCCGGGATGACCCTGAACGATCAACGCGTCGCGCTGATCCCCGATGCCGCCCAGCATGCGGCGCTGCTGGCCGCTTATCCAAAGGTGAAGGTGGTCGAGGCGCAAGACTCCCTGGCGCTCATGGAGGCCGTGGCCAGGGGCAAGGCAGACGTGGCGCTTGCCGGACACCTTACCGCCACCTACTACATCACCCAGGTATTCAAGGACAAACTGCGTATCGCCAGGCTGCAGGACGACGCCCCGGCCACTGCCGCCTTTGCCGTGACGCCGAACCTGCCGCAACTGCAGTCGATTCTCGACAAGGCGCTGATGAGCATTCCCCCCGAGGAACTGCACCAGCTGGTTAACCGCTGGCGGCCAAGTGCGGTAGCCAGCGACAGCCTGTGGGGCAATTACCGCACCCTGGTGCTGCAAGTGGTGGGGCTGTCGACCTTGCTGTTGGCCGGGGTGGCGTTCTGGAACAGCTACCTGCGCAAGCTGATCCAGCAGCGTGGCGAGGCCCAGCGCGCCTTGCAGGCACAGCTGGCACTGAGCAGCAGGTTGCTTGAGCAGTTGCGCCAGGCCAAGAACGCCGCAGAACAGGCCAGTCAAGCCAAGAGCAGCTTCCTGGCAATCATGAGCCATGAAATCCGCACGCCCATGAACGCGGTGATCGGCCTGTTGGAGCTGGCACTCGAGGACAGCCGCCCAGGCCGCAACGACCCCGACGGCCTGCGCATTGCCCATGATTCGGCCTTGGGCCTGCTCGACCTGATTGGCGATATCCTCGATATTTCTCGCATCGAGGCGGGGCATATGACCCTGCAACCGGTCGCCACCGAACTGACCGAGCTGGTGCGTTCGACCCTTCGGGTATTCGATGGCAATGCCCGACGCAAAGGCCTTGCCCTGCAGGCACAAGTGCCCGAGACCCATGTGTGGGTGCTGCTCGATCCGCTGCGCCTGCGCCAAGTGCTGTCCAACCTGTTGAGCAATGCCATCAAGTTCACCGACCACGGCAGCATCGACGTCACCCTGACGGTCGAGCCGGGTAGCTGCGGACAACCGTTGCAGGTTCACCTGCGCGTTCAGGACAGCGGTGCCGGTATCAGCGCGGCAGACCAGGCCAGGTTGTTCCAAAGCTTCGCGCAACTGGACAGCCATCGCGCCCGGCAGGGCGCTGGGCTGGGCCTGGTCATCAGCCGCACGTTGTGCCAGCTGATGGGGGGCGAGCTGCACCTGGAAAGCACCGAGGGCATGGGTACGCAGGTAGACATGCACCTGCCACTTGAAGCTGCGCAACCGGTAGCTCGCGAAACGCCAGCGCCTGCCGAAACAGCCGAAATCGAGCCCTTGCAGGTGCTGGTGGTCGATGATTACCCCGCCAACCGCATCCTGCTGGAAAGGCAACTGCAAAGCCTGGGGCATCAGGTCACCCTGGCCGAGCACGGCGAAGCGGCCCTGGCCCTGTGGCAAGCGGGACATTTCGATTGGGTGCTCACCGATTGCAGCATGCCGGTGATGGATGGCCATGCCTTGACCCGGCAACTTCGTGCCCAGGAACGGGCCACCCACAAGGCCCCCTGCAAGGTCCTTGGCATCACCGCCAACGCCCAGGCAGAAGAGCGTGAACGTTGCCTGGCCTCAGGCATGGACGGCTGCCTGTTCAAGCCGGTGGGCCTGGCTACCCTGAGCGCCCACCTGCCCCGGGCTCGCCAGGCGAAGGCCTACCCGCCAGCGGCGAGCTCCCCGCCAAGCGACTTCGACCTTGCACGCCTGCACCACCTCACCCAAGGCGATGCGCGGCTGGCCCGCCGCCTGCTCGAACAGCTTGCCCAAAGCACCGCCGAAGACCTGCAAGCCCTGCGCACGCTGCCGCCCGATGCCCACGACGAGCACCTCAAACCTCTGGTGCACCGCATCAAGGGCGGTGCACGCATGCTTCAGGTCAGGGGCTTGGTGCGCGAGTGCGAAGCCATCGAGAAGGCCTGTGTCGAAGCGGCGCCCACCCACACCCTGCTGCTGCGCCTGGATGCCAGCCTGCAAGCGCTGCAACAGCAGTTGCGTGACGACCTCAATGCAATTGCAGCGTCGAGCTGATCTGGCTGATCGCATCCACCACGTGGCGTGAGCCCTGCTGGATCTCCATGATCACCGTGCCGGCCTCGTTGGCCAGCTCCACCCCAAGGTCGGTGCGTGACAGGCTCGACTGCATGCTCGCCACCGCCGTCAACGACAAGTCGTGGTTCTGCCGCACCACCTCGACAATCTCCAGGGTTGCCTGGCTGGTGCGCGCGGCCAGGCTGCGCACTTCATCGGCCACCACGGCGAAACCCCGCCCATGCTCGCCGGCCCGCGCCGCCTCGATGGCAGCGTTGAGGGCCAGCAGGTTGGTCTGGTCGGCAATGCCACGGATGGTCAGGACGATCTTGCCGATCACCTCCGATTGCTTGCTGACCGCATCGATACGCCGAGCGGCGTCGTTCAGCTCGGCGGAAATCTGCTCGATGACCTCTACGGCCTGCTGCACCACCTGGGTGCCCTTGCGCGCGCAGGCGTCGGTCTGCACGGAACTGGCGTGGGCGGCATCGGCCGCGCTTTGCTGGGTGCTGACCTGGTTGGTGATATCGCTGGCGAACTTCACCACTTTGTACAGGCGGCCCTTGTTGTCGAAGATCGGGTTGTAGCACGCCTCCAGGTAAACCGTGCGACCCTGCTTGTCGACCCGTTCGAAACGATGGGAATGGTACTCCCCGCGGTTGAGCGAGGCCCAGAACTCGCGGTAATGCGCCGACTCGCGTTCTTCCTGGGTGCAGAACAGGCCGTGGTGGCGACCCACTACCTCTTCGAGGCGATAACCCATGGTGTCGAGGAAATTCTGGTTGGCCTTGATCACCCGACCCTGCGGGGTGAACTCGATCACTGCCATGGCCCGGCCGATGGCCTTGAGCAAGCTTTCGCTCTCATGCTCTTCGTTGATCCGCTGGGTGATGTCGGAGGCGACCTTGATCACGCTGGTCACTTGCTGGAGCTCATCGAGCACTGGCATGTAGCTGGCTTCCAGCCACACTTCATTGCCCGCCTTGTCGACGCGCTCGAACGTACCGCTGATCGCCTTGCCCTGCCCCAAGGCCTGCCATAGCTGCTGGTACTCGGTGCTCTTGACATAGGTCGGATCGCAGAACAGCCGGTGGTGCTTGCCGCGGATCTCGTCGGCGCCATAGCCCATGGTCACGCAGAAATGCTCGTTGGCATCAAGGATGGTGCCGTCGGGGCTGAACTCGATCATCGCCATCGACCGGCTGATCGCTGCGAGCTTGGCATCCATCCCTGAGAGCGCTTTGTGACAACGCTCGATCTCGATCACGTCGGACTTGCGATGGTACTCGAACATTTCGACCGGCCTCCTTTATGCGCGGGACTTCCTGAGCATAGATGGGCGCCGCCGCCATGCAAGCGATCTGATATCACCTTGTAGCTAGGCCTTGCGCTGTATCAGGAGCTCTCGCGCACCACCAGTTCGAAGCCCATGTCCTGCTGCTCGGTCGCCACCCGCTTGCCATCGAGCAAGGCCAGCAGCGCCTGTGCAGCATTGCGCCCCACGGCCGCGCGCGGCGTGCGGATAGAGGTCAGGCGCGGCACCATGTGCGCCGAGGCCGGCAGGTCGTTGAAACCGACCATCGCCACCTGTCGGGGCACCTCTATGCCCTGGCGCAAGGCCTGGAGCACTGCGCCTTGGGCCAGGTCGTCGTTGCAGAAGAAAATGCCGTCGACGTCCGGCGATTGCGCCATCAAGCGGCTGAACAAGGTACCGCCCAGTTCGATGGAAGATGGCTGCGGGGCCAGCAGTTCAAGCTCCGACGCCAACAAGCCGGCAGCGGCCAGGGACTGACGGAAACCCTCGGCGCGCTGCATCACCCGCGGGTCGAGCTGCGCGGCAATGAACGCCAGGCGCCGCCGCCCGCGATCGATCAGGTGCTTGGCCGCCGCCGCACCTGCTTGCTGCTGGGAAAAGCCCACCGACAAAGCCCCCGGCTCGCCGCCCAGCTCCATCATGTGCACGCACGGCACGCCGCTGGCTGCCAGCATCTGCCGCGATGCCTCGCTGCGGTCGAAGCCCGTCAGCAGGATGCCGCAGGGCTGGTAGGCCAGGTAGTTGCGAATCAGGTTCTCTTCTTCGGCGATATCGTAGTGATAGTTGCCGATCAACACTTCAAGCCCACGAGGCCGCATGACCTCGTGAATGGCTTCCAGGGTATCGATGAACAGCTGGTTGGACAGCGACGGGATCAGCACCACCACCGACTGGCTGCGCGCCGAGGCCAAGGCGCGGGCGGCGGGGTTGGCCACGTAGCCCAGGCTGGCGGCAGCGGCCTGGACCTTCTCCACCAATGCCGGCGCGACCGTAGCGACACCCCGCAGGGCACGCGAGGCGGTGATCGGGGAAACCCCGGAAAGCCTGGCGACTTCTGCCAGGGTGGGACGACCAGTGGTACGCGAGCCTGTTCGGGTCATAGGTATTGTAATTTTACTACTTGCAAGGAAAGGGAACGGTCACTAAGGTAGCGCTGTCTCAAGACCCGGGCAACGTAATCTTCGCCTGGCGTCCATACTGCGTCTGACAAAACCAATAACACCCGGGAGGGTGGCGCTCGTGCCTCTCGCTTTGCCGAATCGAGACAGCGCTATCTCACCCCGCAGGAGGTACTGATGAATGCTCCCCTGTCCGCACTCGTGGTAATGGGCGTGGCTGGCTGCGGCAAGAGTGTCGTGGGCTCGGCCATCGCTGCTCGAAGCGGCGGCCGCCTGATCGAAGGCGATGCCTTCCACCCCGCCGAGAACATCCAGAAGATGAGCGCCGGCATCCCCCTGGACGACCACGACCGCGCCGGTTGGCTGGTGCGCCTTGGCGAGGAACTGCAAAGCGCCCTTGCCGCGGGCGAACGCCCCATCCTCACCTGCTCGGCGCTCAAGCAACGCTACCGCGACACCCTGCGCGACGCCGTGCCAGGCCTTGGCTTCGTATTCCTCGAGCTGACCCCGGCTGAAGCCGAAAAACGCGTGCTGGCCCGCCCCGGCCACTTCATGCCGGCCAGCCTGATCGACAGTCAGTTCGCCGCCCTCGAAGCCCCCCACGGCGAGCCATTGACCCTGACCCTGGACGCCACCCAACCGATCGACACCCTGGCCGGGCAGGTGCACACCTGGCTAAAGCCCCACGGTGAGCCGAAGCTTGCGCGAACCGCCTGAGTCGGTGGTTTTCGGCCCACCAAAGATAGCGCTGTCTTGATAAGCAACTGAACGCAACAAAACGTTTCGCCACTAACAACAACGACAAGACCGAGGCATAACAACCATGTTCGGACTGGCTACCGATACCTTCCTGTTGCTCGACGCCCTGGTGACCATCATCGGGCTCATCCTGCTGATCACCCATTTCAAGGTCCACCCCTTCGTTGCCCTGACCCTGGCCGCAGGCTTTCTTGGCCTGACCTCCGGCATGCCGGTGGCCAAGGTCATGAAGTCGTTCCAGGACGGCTTCGGCGGCGTGCTGGGCTTCGTCGGCATCGTCCTGGCGCTGGGCACCATGCTTGGCAAGCTGATGGCCGACTCCGGCGGCGCCGACCAGATCGCCCAGACCCTGATTCGCGCCTTCGGCAAGCAGAAGGTGCACTGGGCGATGATGTTCGCCGCGTTCCTGGTGGGCATCCCGCTGTTCTTCGAAATCGGCTTCGTGCTGTTGATCCCGCTGGTGTTCATCGTCGCACGACGCTCGGGGGTGTCGCTGGTGAAGATCGGCATCCCGCTGCTGGCCGGTCTTTCCGTGGTACACGGACTGGTGCCGCCACACCCGGGCCCGCTGCTGGCCATCGGCATCTTCCACGCCGACATGGGCAAGACCATCTTCTACGGCCTGCTGGTCGCCCTGCCCACCGCCATCATCGCTGGCCCCTTGTACGGCAACTTCATTTCCCGCTACATCCCTGGCAACCCGTCCCAGGAGCTGATGGACCAGATCGCCCGAGAATCCAACCAGAAGAACCTGCCGAGCTTCACCATTACCCTGGTGACCGTGCTGCTGCCGGTGGCGCTGATGCTGCTCAAGACCTTCGCCGACGTGGTACTGCCCGCCGAGCACATCGTGCGCCAGTGGATGGACCTGATCGGCCACCCCATCAGTGCCCTGCTCGCCGCATTGTTGTTGGCCTTCTATACCTTCGGCTCGGCGCGGGGATTCTCGCGCCAGCAGATCATGAAGATGCTCGACCAGAGCCTGGCGCCCACCGCGGCCATCGTGCTGATCGTCGGTGCCGGTGGCGGCTTCAAGCAGATGCTGGTAGACACCGGCGTAGGCAACGTGATCGGGCAGATGGCCGTGCAGGCCGAGATCTCGCCGATCCTGCTGGCCTGGCTGGTGGCTGCGGTGATTCGTATCGCCACCGGTTCTGCCACCGTGGCCACCATTACCGGCGCCGGCATCGTCGCCCCTGTGGTCGACCTGGTGCCGGGCGTGAACCGTGAGCTGCTGGTGCTGGCCACCGGCGCTGGCTCGCTGATCCTGTCCCACGTCAACGATGCAGGCTTCTGGCTGGTCAAGCAGTACTTCAACATGACCGTGGCGGAAACCTTCAAGACCTGGAGCATGATGGAGACCATCCTGTCGGTGGTCGGCATCATCTTCATCATGTTGCTGTCGATGGTGATCTGACCGTCGGTCGGGATAATGGCACCTTGCAACGCGTGGAATGGCCAAACGGTTAACCCAACCACCGCGTCGCAAGGAGCTTGACCATGAAACGCTACCTGCTGCTCGCTGCCCTGCTCTGCTCACCGCTGGCCATGGCGGTGGGCACCGGCACCACCTACCCGGACGACCCGCACAACCCGGCGCCCAAGCCTGGGGTGGACAGCACCCTGAACCCCATCGAGAAGCCCATGCCGCGTGATACCGACCCACGCCTTCCGGGTGACGCCCCTGAGCGCCTGCCAGGCCAGCCGGATGACCAGCGCTTGCCGGGCATGGATGGCAGTGGTTCGGAAGGCGGTGGCGGCCAGGGGAGCGGCGGTAAGCCGTGAGGGCCATTCGCGGGCAAGCCCGCTCCTACAGGCATTGCGCGATTTCAAGAGCGACGCTGTACCTGTAGGAGCGGGCTTGCCCGCGAAGAGGACCGCAGCCTCACCACTGCCGCTTGTCCGGCCGCGTCAACCCCAGCTTTTCGATCTTGTAGCGCAACATATCCCGTGACAGCCCGAGCAAGCGCGCCGACTTGGTCACGTTCCAATCGGTGCGGTCCAGCGTGCGGCAGACCATGTCACGTTCCATATCCGGCAAGCTGGCGCTGCTCACCTCCGGCTCGTGGCGCGGCGCTTCGTATACGGGGTGCGGCACCACGGTTGGCGGCTCGTCCACCAGCGTCAGGCACAGATTCAACTGGTGTGCGCCAATGACTTCAGTAGGCGCCAGCAGCACTGTCTGCTCCAGCATATTGCGCAGCTCGCGCACATTGCCCGGCCAGCTATAGCCCAGCATCAATGCCTCGGCCTCGGCCGAAAAACGCAGCTTCGGCTTGCCATAGCGGCGGCCATGGTGCGCCAGAAAATGCCGGGCCAGCAGCAGGATGTCCTGGCCTCGGGCGTACAACCTGGGCACCTTGAGGGCAATGATGCGCAAGCGGAAGAACAGGTCGCGGCGGAACTTGCCCTGCTGCACCATTTGCTCGAGGTTGCAGTTGGTGGCGCTGATCACCCGCAGGTCGACCTTACGCTCCTTCACCGCGCCGATTCGGCGAATGCTGCGGTCTTCCAGCAGCTTGAGCAGCTTGGCCTGTAGCACCAGGTCCATCTCGCCGATCTCGTCGAGAAACAGCGTGCCGCCATCCGCCGCCTCCACCAGTCCCACCCGGCGCTCCTTGGCATCGGTGAAGGCGCCCTTCTCGTGGCCGAACAGCTCCGCCTCCAGCAAATTCGCCGGGATCGACGCACAGTTGAACTCGATGAACGGCCCCTTGGCCCTCGTGCCATCGAAATGCAAGGCACGGGCAACCAGCTCCTTGCCCGTGCCGGTCTCGCCCTCGACCAGCACTGGTGGCAGGTCGTCGCTGGTCATGCGCCGCTCGGCGTCGAGCAACTGGCGCAAGGTGTGCTTGAGCCCCTGCATCGCCTGCGACTCGCCGATCAGCGCCTGCAAACCGGACTTCTGCGCCTCGCGCTCCTGGTAGAACGACAGGGTGCGCTCCATGCGCTCGGTGGCCAGGGCCTTGTCGAGCATCAGCTTGAGCTCGGCCAGCACCACCGGCTTGGTCAGGTAATGGAAGGCACCCTCCTTCATGGCCAGCACGGCGTCTTCGACATTGCCGTAGCCGGTCATCATGATCACCTTCAGCGCCGGCGCCTGGGCCACCAGGGTGCGCAGCAGGTCGTGGCCGCTCATGCCGGGTAGCGAGTTGTCGGTCAGCACCGCATCGGGTTGGGCACGGGCGACCTGCTCGAGGGCCAGCTCCGCGCTGTGGCACACGCTGGCTTCGAACCCCTTGAGGTTCAGGTAGGTGCGTATGTTGTCGGCGAGGATTTCATCGTCCTCGACCACCAGAATGCTAGGCCCCATGGTCCCCTCCCGCTGCAATGTTGAAGATCAGGCTGACGTGGGTTCCTTCCTCTTCACGGCTGCTCAGGCTGACCGAGCCGCCAAACCGTTCCATTATCCGCTTGACCAGGGCCAGGCCTACGCCCAGGCCGCCCTGCTTGGTGGTGAAGAATGGCTTGAACACCATCCGCTCCTGCTGCTGGGTCATGCCCTTGCCAGTGTCGCTGAGCAACAGCCGCACCTGGTGCCCCTCCAGCAAGTCGACCTTGGCGCGCAGCTCACCGCCCCTGGGCATGGCCTCCAGGGCATTGGCGAACAGGCTGTTGAGGATCTGCGTGAGCTGCAACGGCTGGCTGGCCACCCACTGCATGGGCGGCCCTTGCAGGCTGAAGCGCACGCCATTGCGCTCGATCTGCTGGGCGAAGGCCAGGCGGGTATCTTCCAGCGCCGCCACCAGGTCCACGGCTTCGGCTTCATCGCTGGTCGGGCGCAGCGACACCAGCAGGTCGCGCACCCAGCGCGACATGCGGTCGACCTGGCTGATGATATCGGCAATGTTCTTCTGCGCAGCTGGGCTGGCCACTTCCTGGGCCAGCTCGGCGCTGGAGCGGATATTGGCCAACGGGTTGCGCAGGCTGTGGGCCACCGCCGACGACATCTCCCCCAGCGCCACGTAGGTTTCGCTGGCCACCAGGCGCTCCTGCTGGTGGTGCAGCAAGCGCGCGGCGCGGCGCACGATCCAGAACAGGCCAAAGTAGATCAGCGCCCCGCCCACCAGGGTCGAGATCCAGATCAGCACGTAGCCGCGCTGGATACGCCGGATCAGGTCCTGGGGCTCCTTGTAGATTTCCACCATCGCCAGCACCTGCTCACCCTGGCTGTCGAACAGCGGAATGTAGTTCTCGATGAACAGGTAGCCCGGCTCGCGGGTGAATTTCTGCTCGTCGCGGTGCTCGTCGGCCTTGTGATAGCTGGCAGAGACCGGCTTGCGCGAGCGCAAGGCTCGCTCCAGCTCATCGTCATCCAGCACGCGCTGGCCGATCAGCATGGGGTTGGTCGACCAGACGATGGTGCGGTCGCGGGCATAGACATTGGCCAGCAAGGTGTCCGGCAGGTGTTCGACATGGTCGAGGAACTCCACCCGGGTGGATTCGGCCAATGCCGCAGGGACCTGCAGGTGCTGCTGGTCGAGTCGCGGATCGAGCAGTTCACCCAGTGTCGTACCAGGTGGCAGCAGCGAATGGCGAACCTCGGCCTGGGCCATGGCCTGGATGAACTGCGCTGTGAGCATCGCGTCGCGCTCGACGCTGTCGCGCACCACGAAGCGCGTCGACACATACCCAAGGCCACCTGCCACCGACGCGATGATCATCAAGCTGATGACGGAGAACCAGCGCAGCAGGTTGAACTCGCGCAGCGGCGCCGCCAGGCCGCTGGACGGGGGGGGAGTCTTGTCGGCGACATCGTGTTCCAGCGTCTGCATCGCATCGGCCTCGGGTGAACGTCATTCTGGTGGTCAGCGCGCTCGTGTTTGCATGAGGGACTGAGCAAGAAGCTCGCCATCTTGATCTAAAATAAAAATATACATACATATCAATATCTTAAGAAAACAACTGAAAGCTAGATCGAGAAAGAGCACCCAATATTGGGGAATAGCACCCATAAAATAAAAAACAATTTAAAACAAAGACTTAAATAAAAATCCTCATCCTTTTTATTGATTTCCCGTTACCCGAAAATTCAGCGACACACAGGTGCCTGCCCCCTCTTTACTGCTCAAGCGCACCGACCCACCGAAGCGCTCCATGATTCGTTTGACCAGTACCAACCCCACGCCCAAGCCACCCTGTTTGGTGGTAAAGAATGGCCTGAACGCCATGCGCTGCTGCTGCTCGCTCATCCCACGGCCGGTGTCCGAGAGCCGCAAGGTCAGGCTGCGCCGATCCTGGCGCACCACTTCCACGCACAAGCGTCCGCCCTGTTCCATCGACTCCAGGGCATTGGCGATCAGGCTGCTGAAGATCTGCCCCAGCAGTTCAGGCTGCCCCAATACGTGTACGGCCGGCAGCGGTTGCAATTGCAATTGCACCCCGCTGCGGCGCAGCGGCTCGGCGAACACTTGCAAGCTGTCTTCCAGGGCCTGGGGCAGGCTGACCGCCACGGCGGCATCGCTGAGTGGGCGCAGCGACTGCAAAAGCTCGCGCACCCAATGCGACATGCGGTCGACCTGACGGATGATGTCGTTGATGTTCCTGCCCGCCGCGCCCTCGTCGAAGGCTTGGGCCAGCTCGGCACTGGAGCGAATGCTGGCCAGCGGGTTGCGCAGGCTGTGGGCCACCGCCGACGACATCTCCCCCAGTGCAACGAAGGTTTCGTTGCCGATCAGGCGTTTCTGCTGCACCGCCATCAACCGTGCGGCACGACGCATGATGCCGTACAAACCGACATAGACCAGCCCGGCGCCCATCGCGATGGCCAGCCAGATCAGCATCAAGCCATGCTCGATGCGCACGATCAGGTCGTGGGGCTCCTTGTAGATCTCCACCATGGCGGTGACCCGCTCGCCATCGGCATCGAACAGCGGGATGTAGTTCTCGATGAACAGCTGTTGCGGCGGGGTGATGAACTTCTGCTCGCTGCGCGCGGCTTCGAAGTCGTGGTAGCTGGCCGAGACACGCATCTTGTATTCGAAGGCCTGCTCCAGGTCATCGTCGGCCTCGATCATCTTGCCGGTCAGCGCCGGGTTGCTCGACCAGATCACCGTGCGGTCCGGGGCATAGATATTGGCCAGCAGCATGTCGGGCAGGTGGGCGATATGGTCCAGGAACTCGCCGCGGGCCTTGCGCCGGGCTTCAGGGTCGACATCCGGCATGGCGTGGTCCAGGCGCGGGTCCAACAACTCGCCCAT
Organism: Pseudomonas sp. NPDC089554; assembly: GCF_050280645.1. NCBI lineage: Bacteria > Pseudomonadati > Pseudomonadota > Gammaproteobacteria > Pseudomonadales > Pseudomonadaceae > Pseudomonas > Pseudomonas sp. NPDC089554. Next base: position 25,573 of record NZ_JBNNVR010000004.1, on the reverse strand, counting down.
GGTACGCACGTTGGGAATCGCCACATGACGCACCTCGGCATCGGCGATGGCGGTGATGAACTGGGCGGTGAGCAAGGCATCGCGCTCCACGCTTTCATCGATGATGAAGCGACTGGAGATCAAGCCCAGGCCGACCGCCACGGAAACGATGATCGTCAGGCTGACCCAGGCGTACCAACGCAACAGGTTGAATGGCTTGCGCACCGGGGCTTGGGCGCCAGCGCACGGCAGGTCGAGGTCCATCGGCGAGCTCCGCGGCTGGGTCCCTTCTTGAAGGTTATAGCCCAGAGTTGGGGAAACCATGGAAATGTTGCACATGGCGCGGGCGGCAAGCTGCAACTACAGCGGCGCATCCTCGGCCAGCCCTTGCAACCTGCGGTACTCGCGCAGCACGCTGGGCACGTAGCGACGGGTTTCGGCGAACGGCGGTACCACCCGGCCACGCCTGAGCACAGCATCGGGCCCGGCGTTATAGGCGGCCACCGCCAGGGTAATGTCGTTGTCGAACAGCGTGAGCATGCGCTTGAGGTAACGCGCCCCGCCTTGCAGGTTGTCCTTGGGGTCGAGCACATCGCGCACGCCCATGGCCTTAGCGGTGCCTGGCATCAGTTGCATCAGGCCGGCCGCCCCCTTGGCCGAGCGGGCCTTGGGGTCGTACCCGGATTCGGCCTGGATCACCGCATGCAACAGCGCCTGGGGCACTTCGTGGGTGCGGGCGGCTTCGGCCACCAAGTCGGCATAGGGCCGCCCGGTGACCAGTTGCGCGCCGACAGCACCGGCCTGCACACCGGCCTCGCTGATGACCCGCTCGTAATGACGCCCCGGTCGGTGCACGTTGGACAACACGTAGGTGCCCTGCGCGCCGATGGAAATGTACACGTCGGCCTGGGCGGCACCCGCCACCAGCCCGATCAACCCGAGGATGAGTCCACGCATCTCGCTCTCCTGCGCGCCGTGCCCCGATGTGGGGGAAATGCCCCGGAAAACCCAGGCCCTACCCCTGCAACGCAAGCAGCGTGCCGCTCGCCATCGCCCATGGCGCAAGGCCTCGGCGCTGACGTGCACGGCTGTTGCATAAGGCCCTTGCACACACAACGGAGGGTTTCACCATGCAGCGCAGAAGCTATGCCCAACACGGTTTCACCCTACTCGAACTCTTGGTGGTGCTGGTGGTGCTGGGCCTGTTGGCCGGCATCGTCGCGCCCAAGTACTTCAGCCAGCTCGGGCGCTCCGAGGCCAAGGTGGCGCGGGCGCAGATAGAGGGCCTGGGCAAGGCCCTGGACCTTTACCGCCTGGAGGTGGGCCATTACCCCAGCAGCGAACAAGGCTTGCAGGCGTTGGTCAGCGCCCCCAGCGGGGAAACGCGCTGGTCGGGCCCGTACTTGCAGAAAGCCGTGCCCCAAGACCCCTGGGGACGCGCCTACCTCTACCACCAGCCTGGTGAGAACGGCGGCGAGTACGACTTGCTGTCGATGGGCAAGGACGGCCAGCCAGGCGGCGACGGGGAAAACGCCGAGATCACCAGCTGGCAATGAGGGCAACCGCCATGCGCTACCACCTCAAGGCCCTGGACGGGCGCGGTATCGTGCAGATGCAGGTCGAGGCCGAGGACGCTGAACAGGCGCGCCGCCAGGCCGAGGCCCAGGGGCTGCGCGTGGTCAGCCTGAAGGGCCAGGGCCTGAGTTGGCGAGCCCTGGCCTGGCGACGCCCGGCGGCCTTCGACCTGGTGCTGTTCAGCCAGGAGCTGGGCACCCTGCTCGCAGCGGGCCTGCCGCTGATCGAGGCCCTGGAAAGCCTTGCCGAGAAAGCCGCCAATGCCCACGCCCGGCGGGTGCTCGGGCAACTGGTCAACCAGCTCTACGAGGGCCGCTCGTTGTCCCAGGCGCTCGGCCAACAGCCGCAGGTATTCCCAGGCCTGTACGTGGCGCTGGTGCAGTCCAGCGAGCGCACCGGTGCCTTGGCCGAGGCGCTGGCGCGCTATATCAGCTATCGCCAGCGGCTCGAGCAGGTGCGCCAGAAGCTGGTAGGTGCTTCGGTATACCCATTGCTGCTGTTGCTGGTGGGCGGCGGCGTGGTGTTGTTCCTGCTGGGCTACGTGGTGCCGCGCTTCAGCCTGGTGTTCGAAGGCATGGGCAGCGAACTGCCAGGGCTGTCGCGGGTATTGATGCAGCTGGGGTTGTTCCTGCATGCCCAGCAGTTGCCGCTAGGGTTGGGTGCAGTGGCAATGGTCGGCGCACTCGCGCTGCTGCGCCGCCAGCCGCGCGCCCGGCGCTGGGCAGGTCGCCAGTTGCGGCGGCTACCAGCGTTGCATCAGCGCCTGGTGATGTACGAGCTGGCGCGCTTCTACCGTTCGCTGGGCATCCTCCTGCAAGGCGGTATCCCGGTGCTCACCGCCATGGGCATGGCCCGTGGCCTGCTCGGTAGCCACACCGCCGAGGGCCTGGCGCAGGCGTCTCGCCAGGTCGGTGAAGGGCGGGCGCTGTCCGATGCGCTCGAGGGCGGCGGCCTGGTGACACCGGTTTCACTGCGCCTGCTGCGTGCCGGTGAGCAGTCGGGCAACCTCGGGGAGATGCTCGAACGCTGCGCGGATTTTCACGATCAGGAAATCGGCCGCTGGGTGGAGTGGTTCGTCAAGCTGTTCGAGCCGCTGTTGATGACCTTCATCGGGCTGTTGATCGGCTTGATCGTGATCCTGATGTACATGCCTATCTTCGAGCTGGCCTCAAGCATTCACTGATGCTCGCGCTCAGTAATCGAAGCGCTCCACCGCCCGGCGCCGCGCGTTGTCGTCGCGCCGGTCATAGCCCGCCGTGGTCTGGATATTGGCGTGGTGCGCCAGCTTCTGCGCGATCGACAGGTCATGCTCTTCGATCACCCGGGTGATGAACGCCCGGCGAAAATCATGGGGCATGATTTTCACCCCCACCTGTGCGCCACGCTGGCGGGCAATGTAGTAGATCGCATGCTTGGTGATGCGCGCCCGGGTAATGTGGTTGCCTCGGCGGATGCGGTTGAACAGGAAGGCATCGTCCGCCACCCCTTCAGGCAACTGCGCGCGGCGCAGGTCGAGCCAGACCTGGAGCTTTTCGAAGGCCCAGGCCGGCGCGTACTTGATCAGTTGGCGGTTGCCCTTGCCCAGTACCTGCAAGCTGCGCTCCTGGAAGTCGACCTGGGCCAGGTCGATGTCCACCGACTCGGATTTGCGCATACCGGTGCCATACAGCAACGCGATGATCGCCGCATCGCGCACGCCCTGGGGGCGCGGGTCGGCGGCGCAGGCCTGCATCAGCTCGCGAATCAGGCTACGGCGCAGATTGCGCCCGGCCGGCAAGCGACTGCCAGCGACCGGCTTCACTTCACGAATGCGCAGCAGGCGTTCATGGTCGATCAAGCCTTGGCGCCACGCCTCGTTCATGACCCCACGCAGCGCATTGACATACAACGACGAGGTGTTGGGTGCGTAACCGTCTTCGCGCAGAGCCGCCACCAGGGCGATCACCTGCCCTGGCTCCAGGGCGTGCCAAGGTATGTCGCAGATATCGCAGTCGACAAAGCCCAGGCGGTCGGCGGCATCCTGGAGGATGTAGCGCATGGTCAGCTGGCTGGACGGCGCCAACCGGGCGAGGTATTGGAGCAGAGGGTTATGCAGGTGGTGGATCAAAACGGGGTCCTGTAAAGCGAAACGACATGCAGCAGTGGTGCCATCACCTTGATATACAAGGCGTTGGGCAGGTGAACACACCGCATGGTACCCCATCGCAGCGCTTTCAAGGCCGCCAGTACGGCGCGACGTCCAACTTTGCCGTTGGTCTGAAACTTGGTCGGCAGCGGCGACATGGCGATCCCTTGCAAAGCCCAAGGAAAACGTTTGCCCGCGCGAATGCTCGGCCACACACGCCACAGCTCGCTGTGACGGGCGTCATGCATTGACATCTTTGTCACATAGTGTGGGCGACACTGACTTGGCAACTGCTATGGTTACAGTTCCCCGAGCAATCAGATGGCCACCCAACGACGCGTTCAGGTTCAAGACAAGGAGGCTGGCAATGAACAAGATGACGTTCCCCAACGCCTGCCAAGTCATGCGCTGGCATTTTCACCCTTTGGGCTTCGAGGCCAGCATGGATGCACCGCGCAGCATGGTTGCGCGGCTGTTCGACCGGGCTACCGGGGAAACCCTGCTGGCCATCGCCGGCATTCCCTGTGCGACGATCATGGCGGCCACTGATGTGGAGCGCATCATCGAGGCCGTGGAAGCGGAAATGGAAGCCTTCGTGCCGTTTCGCAGTTTGCAGGACGCCGTCTGACCCTACCCCCCGCCCTTCGCGTCACGGCACTTCGCTGGACGTCGTGCGCTTGCTGCCCAGCTCACGTATGAGCTGCTCGGGCGGCACTGGCCTGCCCAGCAGGTAACCCTGTAACGAATCGCACCCCAACCGGGTGAGGAAGTCCTGCTGGCCATCGGTCTCCACCCCTTCGGCGACGATACGCAAGCCCAGTGCCTGGCCCAGCGCGACGATGGCCGAGACGATCGCTGCATCGTCGCTGTCCTGCTCGAGGTCACGTACGAAACCACGGTCGATCTTCAGTTCGTTGGCTGGTAGGCGCTTGAGGTACATCAGGCTGGAATAGCCGGTGCCGAAATCGTCGATCGACAGGTCCACACCCATGTCCGCCAGGCGCTGCAATACCGCAAGGCTCGCGTCGGCATCGCGCATCGCCGTGGTTTCGGTGATCTCGAGGGTCAGCCGGTGGGCAGGCAGGCCGTTGGCCGCCAGGGCCTGGGCCACGCTGTCGACCAGCCCTGGGTAGCAGAACTGGATGGTCGAAAGATTCACCGCAATACGCCAGTCTTCACGCCCCTGCTCCAGCCACAGGCGCATCTGCCGACAGGCCTCGCCCAACACCCATTCGCCGATGGGAATGATCAGGCCGGTTTTCTCCGCAAGGCCAATGAAACGGTCCGGCAACAGCAGGCCGTGCTGGGGGTGCTCCCAGCGTAGCAAGGCCTCGGCGCCGATGGGCTCGCGACTGAGGGCATCGAACTTGGGTTGGTAGTACAAGCGGAACTGGCCCTGATCGAGGGCTGCGCGCAGGTCCTGGAGCAATTGCAGTTGCTGGCGCGCGTTGCTGTTCATCGACATGTCGAAGAAGCTGTAGCCGTTCTTGCCCGCGCTCTTGGCGTGGTACATCGCGGCATCGGCGTTGCGCAGCAGCTCGTGCAGGTCGGCGCCGTTGCCGGGGTACAGCACGATCCCCAGGCTCGCCGACAGTTGCAGTTCGTGTTCGGCCACCTGGAACGGTTGCGACGCCAGGTTGACCTGGGTCTCGGCCACACCCACGGCATCGTCGGGTTCCGCCAGTTCCACCAGCAGCACGAACTCGTCGCCGCCGATCCGCGCCAAGGTGTCCTGGCTGGGCAGCCCAGCGCGCAAACGTGTGCCTACCGCCTTGAGCAACAGGTCGCCGACGTGGTGGCCAAAGGCGTCGTTGACCGGTTTGAAGCCATCCAGGTCGATGAACATCAAAGCGAAACAACCGCCCTGCTCCTGCACCTTGGCAATCGCCTGCTCGATACGGTCGGCCAGCAAGGTGCGGTTGGGCAGCCCAGTGAGGGTGTCGTGCAGGGCCAACTGGGTCAGTTCCTGGTTGGCCAGGGTCAGCGAGCGGGCCAGCTCTGCGGTGCGCGATTCCATGCGTGCATCCAGCACCGAGGTCAGCAAGGCGACCGACAGCACCGCCAGGGTGGTGATCAGTACCGCGTAATCCAGCCAGTCACCCGACAGCCCGGTCGCCAGTGCTCCGCAATAGCTACCCTCGGGAAAGCCTGCCGCCGCCATGCCGGTGTAGTGCATGCCAACGATGGCGATGCCCATCACCACCGCCGCTGCGCCGCGGATCTCCCGCACGTAAGGCGTGTGCCGACGCAGGCGGAAGGCGATCCACAAGGCCGCCGCAGAAGCACCCACCGCAATCACCAGCGAGACCGCGAACAAGGTGGGGTCGTAATCGATGCCCGGTTGCATCTGCAACGCCGCCATGCCGGTGTAGTGCATGCTGGCGATGCCCATGCCCATGAACAGCGCCCCCAGCGCCAACTGCGGGCACGGCAGGCGCGGCTGGCTGACCAGCCAGAGGGCGAACCCCGACGACAGCACCGCGATCAGCAGCGACAGCGCGGTCAGGGTCAGGTCATAGCCCAGGTCGATGGGCAGTTTGAAGGCCAGCATGCCGATGAAGTGCATCGACCAGATGCCGACGCCCATGGCCAGTGCACCACCGGCCATCCACAGGTACACCGCCCGCCCCTTGGCCGTGGCCAGCCGCCCGGTGAGGTCCAGCGCCGTATAGGACGCCAGGATCGCCACGCACAGCGAGATCAGCACCATCGAGGAGGAATAGCTACCCGTCAGCATTTCAAGTTCCGGCCTTGCCCGCGAGGGCCTGGGAAAAGCCCAGATTTTACGCGAGCGCGGGCGAAACGCACGGGGTTTTACGTAGAAGAATGGATCCAGCTGCGCGCTGCTGCTGCGCCTTTGAACTGCGCTTATTCGCCGCGCTCGCCTGCCTCGGCAAACGCCTGCTGCGCCTCCCAGCCGCCACCGAGCGCGGCGATCAGTTGCACACTGGCCACCAGGCGCCCTTGCAGCAGGTTCAGCACGCTGCGCTCGTTGCTCAGCGCGGTGGTCTGCACGTTCACCACATCCAGGTAGCCGATCAGCCCGGCGCGGTACTGGTTCTCGGTCAGGCGCAGCGACTCACGCGCCGCATCCAGCGCCTCCTGGCGCACCACTGCCTCGTCGCCGTACACCTTCAGTTGCACCAGGTAATTTTCCACTTCGCGGAAACCGTCGAGCACCGCCTGGCGGTACTGCGCCACGGTCTGGTCGTACACGGCGACCGTGCGGTCCACCTCGGCACTGCGCCTGCCTGCATCGAACAGCGTCAGGGCCAATTGCGGCCCCACCGACCAGTAGCGGTTGGGCAACTCGACCCAGTTGTTGAACGAGCTGCTGGAATAGCCACCACTCATGCTCAGCGACAGGTCCGGGAAGTACGCGGCGCGCGCCACGCCGATATTGGCGTTGGCCGACATTACCCGGCGCTCGGCCGAGGCGATGTCCGGGCGGCGCTCGAGCAGTTGCGAAGGCAGCGATACCGGAATGGTCGGCAGCGCCGGGATACTGTTGCTGGCGGCCAGGGAGAACTCGGCCGGGGCCTTGCCCATCAGCACGGCGATGGCGTTCTCGTACTGGGCGCGCTGCCAGGCCAAATCGATCAGGTCAGCCTGGGTGCTCTTGAGTTGGGTACGCGCCTGGGCGACCGCATCGGGGCCGGCGACGCCTGCGCGGTACTGGTTTTCGTTCATCCGCAGGGAGCGCTCGTAGGCCGCCACCGTGGCTTCGAGCAAGCGCTTCTGCTCATCGATCACCCGCAGTTGCAGGTAGTTCTGCACCAGTTCCGACTGCTGGCTCAGGCGAATCGCGGCCATGTCGGCGAAGCTGGCCTCGGCGCTGGCTTCGTTGGCGTTGAGGGTTTCGCGCAGCTTGCCCCACAGGTCGATTTCCCAGCTCACGCCCAGTTGTGCGTTATAGGTGTTGCGGATACCGCTGCTGTTGTTCGAAAGGCTCGAGCTGGAACTGCCGGTGCCCTGGGCCGAGCGGTTCTTGCTGGTGGTCAGGTCCAGGCTCGGGAACAGCGAGGCGCGACTGCTGCGGATCAGCGCCTGAGCCTGGCGGTACTGCGCCTCGTACTGGGCGACGGTCTGGTTGCTGCGGTTCAGCTCCTCGACCAGCGCGTTCAACCCGGTATCGCCATAGATTTCCCACCACGCGCCACGGGCGATGGCGTCCGACGGGTTGGCCTGGGTCCAGCCCTCGGCCTGCTTGAACTGTGCCGGAGTGCTGACTTCGGGGCGGTGGTAGTCCGGGCTCAGGGTACAGGCGCTGAGCATCGCCACGCACAGGCTGGCGGTGAGCAGCCGCGAGCCGCGACCACGGGTCAGCAGTTGCAGGGCACGGTGAAGTGGGGTTTGGGCAAAGTTCATAGCGGGGTATCCAGTGCGGCGTCGGTGCGCACGCCGCGCCAACGGTTGAAACGGTGGCGCAGGCGGTCCAGGTACAGGTAGACCACGGGCGTGGTGTAGAGGGTGAGGATCTGGCTGAACACCAGCCCGCCGATCACGGTAAGGCCCAGCGGCTGGCGCATCTCGGCGCCCTCGGCGCGGCTGAGCAGCAACGGCAGCGCGCCAAGGATCGCGGCCAGGGTGGTCATCAGGATCGGCCGCAAGCGCAGCAGGCAGGCGCGGCGGATCGACTCCTCGGGGCTCAGGCCGTCGTTGCGCTCCAGTTGCAGGGCCAGGTCGATCATCAGGATGGCGTTCTTCTTCACCACGCCAATCAACAGGAACAGCCCCAGCAGCGAGATCAGGCTGAACTCGCCGCCGGTGGCGTACAGCGCCAGCAAGGCACCGACCCCGGCCGATGGCAGGGTCGAGAGGATGGTCAGCGGGTGGATATAGCTCTCATAGAGGATGCCCAGCACCAGGTACACCAACACCAGGGCGCCAAGGATCATCAGCGGCTGGCCTTGCTGGGTCTTGGCGAAGGCATCGGCAGTACCGCCCAGGTTGGCGATCACCGACTCCGGCAGCCCCACCGTGGCCACCGCCCGCTCCAGCGCCGCGAGGGCCTGGTCGGGGCTGTAGCCCTCGGCTACGTCGAAGGCGATGTTCTCGGCCGCGAACTGGCCTTCGTGGCTGACCCTGTCATCGCTCAAGCTGTTCTCGTAACGAGCGAAGGCCGACAGCGGCACACGCGCACCGTCGGCAGTGATCACCTGAACCTGTTCCAAGGTACTTGGGTCATGGGCGTACTTTGGGTTGACCTCCAACACCACCTGGTATTGGTTGAGGCTGTCGTAGATGGTGGAGATCTGCCGTTGGCTGTAGGCGTTGTTGAGCACCGAGGTCACCATGGCCATGTCGATGCCCAGGCGCTTGGCCTGGTCGCGGTCGACCACCAGGGTCACCTGCTGGGTACCGGCGCCGTCGCGGCCATCGATGGCGGTAAGCTCGGGCAGTGCACGCATGGCCGCGAGCACTTTCGGGTACCACTCGCGCAGGGCCAGCAGGTCGCCGCTTTGCAGGATGTACTGGTACTGCGAGCTGCTCTGGTCGCGCCCGGCATTGCCAATTTGCAGGTCCTGGTCGGCCATCAGGAACAACCGCCCGCCCGGCACCTTGGGCATTTCCTTGCGCAGGCGCTCGATCACCTGTTGCGCCGAGGCGCCACGCTCGGCGATCGGTTTCAGGCGCACCAGCATGAAGGCGTTGTTGGTGCCGTTGTTGCCACCGATGAAGCCGGCCACGCTGTGGATGGCTGGGTCCTTGAGCAGGGCGCTGCGGTAGATGTCCATCTTCGGCTGCATCACGGTGAACGACAGCCCATCGTCGCCGCGCACGAAGCCGATCAGCTGGCCGGTGTCCTGTTGCGGCAGGAAGGTCTTGGGCACCACCACGTACAAGGCGATGTTGACCACGATGGTCACCAGCAGGCTGAGCAGCGTCAGGCGCCGATGGCGCAAGGCCCAGCCAAGGCTGCGGTCGTAGCCGGCGACCATGCGCTGGTGCAGGCGATCGCTCCACTGTTGCAAGCGGGTCTGGCGCTGCGGCTGGTGGGGCTTGAGCCAGCGTGCACAGAGCATCGGCGTGAGGGTCAGGGACACCACCAGCGACACGATGATCGCCGCCGCCAGGGTGATCGAGAATTCCTGGAACAGGCTGCGGATGATGCCGCCCATGAACAGGATCGAGACGAACACCGCCACCAGCGAGACGTTCATCGACAACAGCGTGAAGCCCACCTCGCGCGCCCCGAGGAACGCCGCGCGCATCGGCGGCTGGCCGTCCTCGATATGCCGCGAGATGTTCTCCAGCACCACGATGGCATCGTCCACCACCAGGCCCGTGGCAAGGATCAGCGCCATCAGCGACAGGTTGTTCAGGGAGAAACCGCACAGGTACATGACCGCGAAGGTGCCCACCAGCGACACCGGCACTGCCAGGCTCGGGATCAAGGAGGCGCGCAGGTTGCCGAGGAACAGGTAGACCACCAGGATCACCAGCACCACGGCGATCAACAGGGTGTGCTCGGCTTCCTTGAGGGTCGCCTTGATCACCGGCGAACGGTCCATGGCCACGTTCAACTGAACGCTGGCCAGCAGCAGCGACTGCAAGGCCGGCAGTTGCGCCTTGATCTGTTCGACGGTCTGGATGATGTTGGCGCCGGTATGGCGGTTGATCACCAGCAACACCGCGCTCTGGTCGTTGAAAAAGCCGCTGTTGTAGCGGTTCTCGACCGCATCGGTGACCGTTGCCACATCGCCCAGGCGCAGGATCGCGCCGTCCTGCTGGCGGATCACCAGCGGCTCGTAGTCGGCGGCCTTCTCCAGTTGGTCGTTGGCCCGTACCTGCCAGTTACGCTCGCTGTCTTCGACGAAGCCCATGGGCCGACGCTGGTTGGCGTTGGCCACGGCGGTGCGTACGTCGTCCAGGGCCAGGCCATATTGGTTGAGCAGTTGCGGTTCGAGGGAAATGCGCACGGCAGGCAGCGAGCTGCCGCCGATCTGCACCTCCCCTACCCCCGCCACCTGGGCCAGGCTCTGGGACAGGATGGTGTCGGCCAGGTCGTACAGCTGGCCTTTCTGCAACACGTCCGAGGTCAGCGACAGCACCATGATCGGCGCCTGGGACGGGTCGACCTTCTTGTACGTGGGCATGCTGCGCATACCGCTGGGCAACAGGTTGCGGGTGGCGTTGATCGCCGCCTGCACCTCGCGCGCGGCGGCGTCGACGTTGGTCCCGGCATCGAAACCGATGATCACCCGGGTGGAGCCCTGGCTGGACCGGCTGGTCAGGGTGGTGACCCCGGCGATGGCGCCCATCTTGCGCTCCAGCGGCGTGGCCACAGTGGCGGCCATCACCTCGGGGCTGGCGCCGGGCAGGTTGGCCTGTACCACGATTACCGGAAAATCCAGCTTGGGCAGCGGCGAAACTGGCAGCAGGCCGAAGCTCAGACCGCCCAGCAGCATGATCGCCAGGCTCAGCAGCATGGTCGCTACCGGCCGGCGAATGAACGGCGCAGACAGGTTCATGCCTGGGCCTGCGGCGCGTCAGGTGCGGGCCGCCAAGGCCGGGCCAGGCGGTCGAAGTACAGGTAGATGACCGGCGTGGTGAACAGCGTCAGCACCTGGCTGACCAGCAGCCCGCCGACCATCACCAGGCCCAGCGGCTGGCGCAGCTCAGCACCGGAGCCGGTGGCGAACATCAGTGGCAAGGCGCCGAACAGCGCCGCCAGGGTGGTCATGAGGATCGGTCGGAAACGCAGCAGTGCTGCCTGGTAGATCGCTTCGTGCGGGGTCATGCCCTGGTGACGCTCGGCCTCCAGGGCGAAGTCGATCATCATGATCGCATTCTTCTTGACGATGCCGATCAGCAGGATGATGCCGATGATGGCGATCATGCCCAGGTCATTGCCGCTGAGCAGCAACGCCAGCAGCGCCCCCACCGCAGCCGATGGCAGGGTCGAGAGGATGGTCACCGGGTGGATATAGCTCTCGTACAGCACGCCCAGCACGATGTACATGGTCACCACGGCGGCGAGAATCAGCAGCAAGGTGCTCGACAGCGAAGCCTGGAACGCCTCGGCTGCGCCCTGGAAGCGGGTTTGCACGCCCAGCGGCATGCCGATGTCGTGCTGAACCTGCTCGATCGCCTTGACCGCCTCGCCCAGCGCCACGCCATCGGCGAGGTTGAACGACATCATTACCGCCGGGAACTGGCCGATGTGGGAAATGGCCAACTGCGCCTGGCGCTGCTCGATACGCGCCAACGCCGACAGGCGTACCTGCCCGCCATCGGTGGCCTTGACGTGGATCGACTCCAGGGCTTGCGGGCCGATGCTCGCGGCTGCCTGCGACTGCAACACCACGCGGTACTGGCTGGCCTGGGTATAGATGGTGGAGATCTGCCGCTGGCCGAACGCGTCATACAGTGCGTTGGTGATCTGCGACACGCTGACCCCCAGGCGGCTGGCGCGGTCGCGGTCGATCACCAGGTACACCTGCAGGCCCTTGTCCTGCAGGTCGCTGGCCACATCCTTGAGTTCGGGGCGTTGTTGCAGGGCCTCGGCCAGCTTGCCGCTCCACTGGGCGAGCAGATCGGCATCGGGCGATGACAGGCTGAACTGGTATTGGGTGCGGCTGACCCGGTCTTCGATGCTCAAATCCTGCACCGGCTGCATGAACAGGCGGATACCCACCAGGCGATCGAGCTGCGGTTGCAGGCGGGCGATCACTTCGCTGGCGGTGACATCGCGCTGGCCATGGGGTTTGAGATTGATCAGCAGGCGGCCACTGTTGAGGGTGGCGTTGTCGCCGTCCACGCCGATGTAGGACGACAGGCTCTGCACCGCCGGGTCTTGCAGGATCACCTTGCTCAGGGCCTGCTGGCGCTCGCTCATGGCAGCGAACGACACCGACTGCGGCGCCTCGGAAATCCCCTGGATCACCCCGGTGTCCTGCACCGGGAAGAAGCCCTTGGGCACGATCACGTACAGGAACACGGTCAGCGCTAGGCTGCCGATGGCCACCAGCAGGGTCAGCGGCTGGTGGCGCAGCACCCAGGTCAGGGCACGGCCGTAGTGCTCGATCAGCCAGTCGATCCAGGCGCCGCTGGCACGGTAGAAACGGCCCTGTTCCTCAGGCTTGGGTTCACGCTTGAGCAAACGCGCACACATCATCGGCGTGAGGGTCAGCGACACCACCAGGGAAATCAGGATCGCCACCGCCAGGGTAATGGCGAACTCGCGGAACAGGCGGCCGACCACATCGGCCATGAACAGCAGCGGGATCAACACCGCGATCAGCGAGAGGGTCAGCGACACCAGGGTGAAGCCGATCTGCCGCGCGCCCTTGAGCGCCGCCTGCATCGGCGTCTCGCCCTCCTCGATGTGCCGCGAGATGTTCTCCAGCATGACGATGGCATCGTCCACCACGAAGCCGGTGGCGATGGTCAGGGCCATCAGTGTCAGGTTGTTGATCGAGAAGCCCGCCAGGTACATCACCGCGAACGTGCCGATCAACGACAGCGGCACGGCGATGGACGGGATGACCGTTGCGCTGACCCGGCGCAGGAACAGGAAGGTCACCATCACCACCAGGGCGATGGCGAACAGCAGCTCGTGCTGCACGTCGCGCACAGCGGCGCGGATGGTCTGGGTACGGTCGGTGAGCACCGATACGTCGAGGCCGGCCGGCAGGTTGTCGGTGATGCTCGGCAGCATCTGTTGGATGCGGTCGACCACCTCGATGACGTTGGCCCCCGGCTGGCGCTGGATGTTCAGCAGCACCGCCTGGTTCTGGTTGGCCCAGGCCGCCAGGCGCTCGTTCTCGGCGCCGTCGACGATTTCGGCGACGTCGCGCAGGCGCAGTGGTGCGCCATTGTTGTAGGCGAGAATCAGGTTGGCGTATTCCTCGGGCGAGCGCAGCTGGTCGTTGGCATCGAGCATCGACACCCGGGTCGCGCCGTCGAAGTTGCCCTTGGGCTGGTTGACGTTGGAGGCGCCGATCAGGGTACGCACGTCATCCAGGTTCAGGCCGTTGGCGGCCAGGGCGTCGACGTTGACCTTGATGCGCACCGCCTGGCGCTGGCCACCGGCGATGCTGACCATGCCCACGCCGCTGATCTGCGCGAGCTTCTGCGCCACGCGGGTGTCGACCAGGTCGTTGAGTTTGGGCAGCGGCAAGGTGGCGGAGGAAATCGCCAGTGTCAGCACCGGGGTGTCGGCGGGGTTGACCTTGTTGTACACCGGCGGTGCCGGCAGGTCGCTGGGCAGCAGGTTGCTGGCGGCGTTGATCGCGGCCTGCACCTGCTGCTCGGCGACATCCATGTTCATGTCCAGGTTGAAGCGCAGGGTCAGTACCGAGGCGCCACCGGAGCTGGTCGAGGCCATCTGGGTCAGCCCTGGCATCTGCCCGAACTGGCGCTCCAGGGGCGCGGTAACCGCGCTGGTCATCACCTGCGGGCTGGCGCCGGGGTACAGGGTCATGACCCGGATGGTCGGGTAGTCGACCTGGGGCAAGGCCGCAACTGGCAGCAGCTTGTAGGCGATCAAACCGGCCAGGACAATGGCCAGCATGCTCAGCGTGGTGGCGACTGGCCGCAGGATGAACAACCGCGAGATGTTCATGCGCCCGCCTTGCCCGACTCACCGACCTCGGCCGAACCCTTGGCATCCTGGCCTTGCAGGTGCTGGCCGGGGGTGGTCGGCACTTGCGAGCTGTCTTGCACCACTTCCACCGGGCTACCCTCGCGCAGGCGGTCGGTGCCTTCGAGCACCAGCTTGTCGCCGACCTTCAGGCCTTCGAGGATCACACTGTTCTCGCCGTCGCTGGCCCCTACCTTGAGTTTGCGGATATTGACCTTGCTTTCGGCGTTGACCACATAGGCGAAGGTGCCGTCGTTGCCGTACTGGATGGCCGCAGACGGCGCCAGGGTCACCTGCTTGAGGGTGTCGGCCAGCAGGCGCACGTTGACGAACTGGTTGGGGAACAGGGCGTGGTCCTTGTTCTCGAAGAAGCCCTTGAACTTCAGGGTGCCGGTGGTGGTGTCGATCTGGTTGTCCAGGCTGCCCAGCACACCGGTGGATTGCAGCTTGGTATCGCCACGGTCCCAGGCCTCCACCGCCAGGCTGGCGCCACTGCGGTAGCGCTCCAGCACCGTGGCCAGCTCGGTTTCGGGCAGGGTGAAGGCGACGTTGATCGGCTCGGTCTGGGTGATGATCACCAGCGCGGTGGTGTCGTTGGTCGCCACCAGGTTGCCCAGGTCGAGCTGGCGCAGGCCCAGGCGCCCGTTGATCGGCGCGCGGATCTGGGTGAACTCGAGATTAAGGCGCGCATCGCTGACGGCGGCCTGGTTGGTCTTGACCAGCCCCAGGAACTGCCCCACCTGCGCCTCGGCGGTGTCTAGGGTCTGCTTGGCGATACTGTCTTCGGCATACAGGCCCTTGTAGCGCGCAAGGTCCACCTGGGCGTTTTTCAGCTGCGCCTGGTTCTGCGCCAGGGTGCCTTCGGCCTGTTGCAGGGCGATGCGGTAGGGGCGCGGGTCGATCTCGGCGAGCAGGTCGCCGGCCTTGACCTGCTGGCCTTCCTTGAAGTGGATCTTCACCAGCTCGCCGGCCACCCGGCTACGCACATTGACCGTGTTGGTCGCCGTTACCGTGCCCAGGGCCTTGAAGTACAGCGGGAAGTCACCGACCCGCACAGGCTCGACGCGCACCGGTACCGGCTCGGTGGAGCCGCCGAAGCCGGGGCGCCCCATGCCCATGGCACCGCCGCGTCCTGGGCGGCCATTGGCCCCCGCCCCCTCCTGATGCACCGGCGCGGCGGGCCACAGCCACCAGGCCAGCAAGGCCACCAGCAGCAGGATCAGCAGGCCGAACAGCCAGCGACGAGGGGAACGGGAGACAGAAGCTTGCATGGCTTGAACGAACCTTGTTCAGAGAGCGATGTGGGGAGGTTGCACCATAAGCACTGGTGCAGGTTTCGCAAAGGGCCTTTACCAGGGATTTACCTTGGGCTGACGTTACTAAACCGATGAACTTTAAATGAAAACGGCCTGGGAAGTATTTCCAGGCCGTTACAGTGTGTATGCAGAATGTTAACGCAGGGGCACTTGCCTTACTTCAAGACAGCCAGCGCCGCCTCGTAGTTCGGCTCCTGGCCGATCTCGGCCACCAGCTCGCTGTGCAGCACCTTGTCGTGTTCATCCAGCACCACCACGGCACGCGCGGTCAGGCCGGCCAGCAGGCCTTCGGCGATGGCCACGCCGTACTGCTCGTGGAAGCCATGGCTGCGGAAGGTCGACAGGTTCTTCACGTTGCTCAGGCCCTCTGCGCCGCAGAAGCGCGCCTGGGCGAACGGCAGGTCGGCCGAAACGCACAGCACCACAGTGTTGGCCACATCGTTGGCCTGGGCGTTGAACTTGCGCACGGAGGTGGCGCAGGTCGGGGTGTCGATGCTTGGGAAGATGTTCAGTACCTTGCGCTTGCCGGCGTAGTCATTGAGCGACTTGTCGGCCAGGCCCTCGCCGACCAGGGTGAAGGCCGGGGCCTGGGCACCGACCTGCGGCAGTTCGCCGTTGACCTTGATCGGGTTGCCTTTGTGAGTCACTTGAGCCATGGCAGAAGTCCTTATACGGGTTTGGGAAAAGACCCAGAGTTAAGCATGAAGGCGTGCGGGTGCCTACTGTCGCACGCAACAAAAAGCCCGGGTGACATGCGTCGACCCGGGCTTTTGCGCAAGCTGCGCCGTTAGCGTGGAATCAGTCCGTACACCACCGAGCTCAAGGCCACCAGACCGATCACCACGACGAACACGTTGGACAGCGCACCGCTGTACTTGCGCATCGACGGCACCCGGCGAATGGCATACATCGGCATCAGGAACAGCAGCACTGCCAGGATCGGCCCGCCCAGCGACTCGATCATCCCCAGGATGCTCGGGTTGAGGGTGGCGACCGCCCAACACACCACCAGCATCAGGCCAGCGACGGTGCGATCCATGGCCTTGGCGCCTGGGCGCAGGCCGGTCTTGGCGATGATGCCCTTGAGGCCCTCGCTGGCACCGATGTAGTGGCCGAGGAACGACTTGGCGATGGCGATGAAGGCGATCAAAGGCGCTGCAAAGGCGATGGCCGGGTTGCTGAAGTGGTTGGCCAGGTACGACAGGATCGACAGGTTCTGCGCCTTGGCCTCGGCCAGTTGGGCGCTGCTCAGGGTGAGGACGCAGCTGAACACGAAGAACAGCACCATGGCCACCATCAGCAGGTGGGCGCGTCGCAGGATCTGCCCGCTGCGCTCATCGGCATGCATGCCGTGGCGGCGCTTCTGGTCGACAGCGAAGGCCGAGATGATCGGCGAGTGGTTGAAGGAGAACACCATCACCGGAATCGCCAGCCACACCGTGTGCAGGAAGGCCGAGCCCGACGGCAGCTGGCTGGCGGTGTCGAGGATGCCGCCGTTCCAGTGCGGCACCAGGTAAAGCGCCAGCAGCGCCAGGGCGACGATGAAGGGGTAGACCAGCAGGCTCATGACCTTGACCGTGGCCTGCTCACCGCAGCGCACGATCGCCAGCAGGCCGAGAATCAGCACGAACGACAGGATCGCCCGCGGCGGCGGGGTCATGTGCAGTTGGTGCTCCATGAAGCTGGTGACGGTGTTGGTCAGCGCAACACTATAAATAAGCAGGATGGGGAAGATGGCGAAGAAGTACAGCACCGTGATCGCGGCACCGGCCTTGATGCCGAAGTGCTCCTCGACCACCTGGGTGATGTCGCCGTCGCCCCTCCCGGACAGCACGAAGCGGGTGAGCGCGCGGTGGGCGAAGTAGGTCATGGGGAAGGCCAGCAGCACCAGGACCAGCAGTGGCCAGAAACCGCCGAGGCCGGCGTTGATCGGCAGGAACAGGGTTCCGGCGCCGATGGCCGTGCCGAACAGGCCCAGCATCCAGGTGGTGTCGTGACGGGACCAGCTGCCGAGGGTGGCGGTCTGGGTCGATTCGAAGCGTTGTTCGACGCTTTGGGCCTGCTCGTTCATTCCGGGTGCAACTCCACTCGCAAGACTACAACAGGCTGAGAGTGGCGAAATAGAAGCCTCACGCCACCTCAACCGAAAAGAGGGGCGCGATTGTGCACCGAAAGGTTGCACCAGGGAAACCCTTTCCGAGGGACGGTTGCACCTTTTGTGTGCGCCCTCCAAAAGCAACACGGACCCTGTAGGAGCGGGCAAGCCCGCTTACTACAGGGTCCGTGTCGTTGTTGAACGAGCGCCAGGTACCTGGCGCTGTTGCATCAGCCTTGCTGAACCGCCGCGATAGCTTCGGCCACCTGGCGCAGGTTGGCCGGGCGCAGGCCGGACATGCACATACGCCCGCTGTCGATCAGGTACACGCCGAACTCGTCACGCAGGCGACGCACCTGCTCGACGCTGAGGCCGGTGTAGCTGAACATGCCGCGCTGACGTACGAAGAACTGGAAGTCCTGGCCCGGCAGCAACTGCCCAAGCAGGTCGACCAGGCCTTGGCGCATGTTGAGGATACGCTTGCGCATCACTTCCACCTCGGCCACCCACTGGGCGTTGAGCGCGGCATCACCGAGCACACCGGCTACCAGCTGGGCGCCGAAGGTGGGTGGGCTGGAGTAGTTGCGACGCACCGTGGCCTTGAGCTGGCCAAGCACGCTCTGGGCGCTGTCGGCATCGTCGCTGACTACTGACAGACCCCCTACCCGCTCGCCATACAGCGAGAAGATCTTCGAGAACGAGTTGCTGACCAGGCACGGTACACCGGCACGGGCCATTTCGCGGATGGCATAGGCATCCTGCTCCAGGCCTTCGCCGAAGCCCTGGTAGGCGATGTCGAGGAACGGGATCAGCTCACGCGCCTTGACCACTTCCACCACCTGCTGCCACTGGCTCTGGTCCAAGTCGACGCCTGTGGGGTTGTGGCAGCACGGGTGCAGCAGCACGATGGCCTGCTTGGGCAAGCCCTGCAGGGCCGCCAGCATGCCGGCGAAGTCCAGGCCACGGCTGGCCTGATCGAAGTATGGGTAGGTGTGCACCTTGAAGCCCGCGCCTTCGAAGATTGCGCGGTGGTTGTCCCAGGTGGGGTTGCTGACCCACACCTCGGACTGCGGGAAGTAGCGCTTGAGGAAGTCGGCACCGACCTTCAGCGCGCCGGAGCCGCCAACGGTCTGCACAGTGGCGATGCGCTTGCCGGTCACCGCTGGGTGCTCGGCACCGAACAGCAGCGTCTGGATCGCCTGGCGATAGCTGGCCAGGCCTTCCATCGGCAGGTACAGCGAGGCTTCGTGGGGTTTCCCGGCCAGGCGCTTCTCCACCTCGCCCACCGCCGCCAGTTGCGGCACCACGCCAGCTTCGTCGTAGTACAGGCCGATACTCAGGTTGACCTTGTCGGCACGGGGGTCGGCCTTGAAGGTCTCCATCAGCGAGAGAATCGGGTCGCCGGCATAGGCATCGACATGTTTGAACACAGCGCACAGCTCCTTGGATCAGGACAGTTCGAAAAAGATTGTCCAGAGAATACCCGCAGTGGCGGCGCAGGAACATCATTGAATGTGCACAATGCTCGTGCAGCGCTGCATAGCTTCACGCCAACAGCGCGCGCAACCCCTGAAGCTCCTGTTCGGTCAGTGCCACGCCCTCGCGCGCGGCCTGCGCCCGCTCGCGAAAACGCCGTTCGCCAGGCAGGCGCGACAAGCCCACGGCCTGCATCTGCCCTACCAGCTCGCGGCTGCGCAAGGCGAAGCGCCCGCCTTCTGCCTTGCTCGGGTCGATGACGATGATCAACTGGCCGGTCCACGGCGTCTTGGCGCCGGGGTGCTTGGCCCAGTCGAACTCCCAGGAAAAATGCCCGCCGGTCAGCGCCGCCGCCAGCAGCTCGACCATCATCGACAGCGCCGAGCCCTTGTGCCCGCCAAAGGGCAACAAGGCGCCGCCTTCGAGGATGGCTTTGGGGTCGGTGGTGGGCTCACCGGCAGCATCCACGCCAACGCCGAGCGGCAACTGCTGGCCCTGGCGCGCTGCGATCTGCACATCGCCATGGGCCATGGCGCTGGTGGCCATGTCGAAGACGATCGGGTCGCTACCTTCACAGGGCGCAGCGAAGGCGATGGGGTTGGTGCCGAACAGCGGCTTGCGGGCGCCGTGGGGCACCACGCAGGTCATGCTGTTGACCACGCTCAGGGCTACCAGGCCCTCTTCGGCAAAGGGCTCGACATCTGGCCATAGGGCGGCGAAATGGTGGGAATTATGAATCGCCAGTACTGCGATGCCCGCCGTGCGCGCCTTCTCCACCAACAACGCCCGCGCGGCAGCCAGGGCTGGCTGGGCGAAACCGCCGCCGGCATCGACACGTACGAAGGCCGGCGCTACATCGCTGACCTGAGGTTGGGCCTGGCCATTTACCCAGCCGCTGGCCAGGGTGGACACGTAGCCCGGCATGCGAAATATACCGTGGCTATGCGCCCCGTCGCGCTGGGCGCTGGTGCAGTTATGGGCCAGAACCGAAGCGACCTGCTCGGCGCAGCCATGGCGCACGAAGATACGCTGCAACAGCCCCTGCAACTCGCTGAACGGCATGCGTACGACGGGGCTGGCGGAAGGTGCGGACATCTGGAGCTCCTTTATAGGTATTGGAGTGGCTACAGCGTAGGCGTCAGTGACGGCACTTTCTGCCTGGGCGCCGGGAGCTGTCAAATTTCCCCGCGCCTGGCAACCCGACATTGCAGCGACGCAATGACCCAACTGCATCGTTAAATATTATTGACCGGCGCCTCGACCAAACCCTTGCCAGCCATGGCTTACAGCCCCGAAAACGCTCAAGAACAGGCGATATACCGACGCGCCACTCGTTTGACATATCGAACGGCTCTGTCAAGCTAGAACCTATGTCCCGACCGGAATTGCAGCCCCTTGAGGCGCACCGGCAGTGCTCGGGACGACAGGTTGCGCACACAAGGCTCAAGGCCGCGCACCTGCACAACAACGACAGGCCGAGCTTGTCCCAAGGTGACATATGTCCAACAGCAACATTGGCAACAAGACCCCATCCCCGCGCAAACCCGTCGTCCTGATGACCATGGGCACCCAAGAGCGCAAAGGCCATGACTATCAGGTCATGACCCATAAATACATCACCCCGCTGGTCGAGTTCGCAGGCTGCGTCCCGGTCCTGGTCCCTACCTGCTGCGGCACCGAAGACCTCGAGGCCTACCTCGACATGGCCGACGGCATCTACCTGACCGGCGCCGGCAGCAACATCGACCCGGCGCTTTATGGGCAGGAGAACGAAACCCCCGGCAAGGCCCAGGACAAGGACCGCGACCTGTTCGACATCCCCCTGGTACAACTGGCCATCGCCCGTGGCCTGCCGATCTTCGGCATCTGCCGGGGCATGCAGGAAATCAACGTGGCCCTGGGCGGCGATATCTACCAGAAGGTATATGCCGAACCCGGCTTCAATGACCACCGCGAAAACCCCGAAGACCCGGTCGAGGTGCAGTACGGGCCTGCTCACAGCGTGACGATCAAGCCTGGCAGCTGGCTGCGCGACACCCTCGGCAGTGACGAGATTCGCGTCAACTCGCTGCATGGCCAGGGCTTGCGCAACCTGGGCGAAGGCCTGGAGCCGATCGCCCATGCCGAAGATGGGTTGGTCGAGGCGATCCACGCCCCAAGCATCTCGCCCTTCCTGTTCGCCGTGCAGTGGCACCCCGAGTGGCAGGCGGCCGACAACCCTGATTCGATCAAGATGTTCCAGGCCTTTGGCGATGCGTGCCGCGCCCAGGTCGGTAAAAACCAGGCCAGCAAGCGTCACCAGGCGGCCTGACCCCTCGCTTCGTTAGCTTTGATCGCGGGGCGGCGCAAGGCCGCCCCTGTTTCCCCGGACACCCTCTGCTGGTCCCAGAACACCTTCCGTGGAAGCGGGCGGCGGGCTTGCGCCTGTCTCCGCGATCATTTTTTTCCTGCCTAAAGACATACGATGACCTGCTTGATCAGGTTCTAAAGCGCGGCGCAGTGCATGTGGGAGCGGGTTTACCCGCGAACCAGGGCAAAGCCCTGGCCAGGCACCGCGGTGGCTCATTCGCGGGTAAACCCGCTCCCACAGTTCTTGGGGGCAGTCCAGTTATTACGAAATGCAGGAACACTTTGGCGCAAGGCCCGACCGCTTCCACCACCCATCCCCTCGCAAAAAAATTTCCTGCCAAGGACTAGTCATAATTTAGGTTGTACGATAACTTACCTCTCGCCTTGGTTCTCTACCTTTTCCAAGCGCCCAACAGGATGCCTACAACAATGACTTCACAAGAACTGCAATCCATCCTTTCCCACGGCCTGCTGTCGTTCCCTGTCACCGACTTCAACGCCCAAGGCGATTTCAACCCAGCAGGCTACGTCAAGCGCCTGGAATGGCTGGCTCCCTACGGCGCCAGCGCGCTGTTCGCCGCCGGTGGCACCGGTGAGTTCTTCTCCCTGGCCGCCAGCGAGTACAGCCAGGTCATCAAGACCGCAGTCGACACCTGCGCCAAGTCGGTGCCAATCCTCGCAGGCGTCGGCGGCTCCACCCGCCAGGCCATCGAATACGCACAGGAAGCCGAGCGTCTGGGCGCCAAGGGCCTGCTGCTGCTGCCGCACTACCTGACCGAAGCCAGCCAGGACGGCGTTGCCGCCCACGTAGAGGCGGTGTGCAAGTCGGTAAACATCGGCGTAGTGGTCTACAACCGTAACGTCTGCCGCCTCAACGCCGACCTGCTGGAAAAGCTGGCCGAGCGCTGCCCGAACCTGATCGGCTACAAGGATGGCCTGGGCGACATCGAGCTGATGGTGTCGATCCGTCGTCGCATGGGTGACCGCTTCAGCTACCTGGGCGGCCTGCCTACCGCCGAGGTGTATGCTGCGGCCTACAAGGCACTCGGCGTGCCGGTCTACTCTTCAGCCGTGTTCAACTTCGTACCGAAGACCGCGATGGACTTCTACCACGCCATTGCCCGCGACGATCACGCCACCGTCGCCAAGCTGATCGACGATTTCTTCCTGCCATACCTGGACATCCGTAACCGCAAGTCGGGCTACGCCGTGTCCATCGTCAAGGCAGGCGCCAAGATCGCCGGTTATGACGCAGGCCCGGTGCGTACCCCGCTGACCGACCTGACCCCCGAAGAGTACGAAATGCTGGCCGCCCTGATGGACAAGATGGGCCCGCAGTAAGCACGGTGCAACGCGGCCTGCCAATGCCGCCACCGGGGCGCCCGACAGCGCCCCGGCTTACAATTCGATCCGCCCGCACAAGAATAAATAGTGGGAGTACCCCAGCATGCAAGCGACTAAAAAGACGCATGTGCGCTACCTGATCCTGTTCATGCTGTTCCTGGTGACCACGATCAACTACGCAGACCGCGCCACCATCGCCATCGCAGGCTCCAGCCTGCAGAAAGACCTTGGCATTGACGCCGTCACCCTTGGCTACATCTTCTCCGCCTTCGGCTGGGCCTACGTGGCCGGGCAAATCCCCGGTGGCTGGTTGCTGGACCGCTTCGGCTCCAAGAACGTCTACGCCTTCAGTATCTTCACCTGGTCGCTGTTCACCCTGCTGCAAGGCTTCGTCGGCGGCATGCCGGTGGCCTGGGCAGTGGTCACCCTGTTCACCCTGCGCTTCCTCGTCGGCTTCGCCGAAGCCCCGTCGTTCCCGGGTAACGCCCGTATCGTGGCGGCCTGGTTCCCGACCGCCGAACGCGGCACGGCCTCGGCGATCTTCAACTCGGCGCAGTACTTCGCCACCGCGCTGTTCGCGCCGCTGATGGGCTGGATCGTCTACAGCTTCGGCTGGGAGCACGTGTTCGTGGTGATGGGCGCACTGGGTATCGTGTTCTCTGGCATCTGGCTCAAGACCATCTACAACCCGCGCCAGCACCCCCGCATTGGCCAGGCCGAACTCGAGCATATCGAGCAAGGTGGCGGCCTGGTGGACATGGACCAGAAACGTGCCAACGACGGCCCGAAATGGGGCTACGTCAAGCAACTGCTGACCAGCCGCATGCTGCTGGGCGTGTACCTGGGCCAGTTCTGCATCAACGCCATCACCTACTTCTTCCTCACCTGGTTCCCGGTGTACCTGGTGCAGGAACGCGGCATGACCATCCTCAAGGCGGGCATCATCGCCTCCTTGCCGGCCATCTGCGGCTTCATCGGCGGTGTGTTGGGTGGCGTGCTGTCCGACTGGCTGCTGCGTCGCGGTCATACCCTGACCTTCGCCCGCAAGCTGCCGATCGTCTGCGGCCTGTTGCTGTCGACCACTATGGTCTTCTGCAACTACGTCGACGCCGAGTGGATGGTCGTAGGCTTCATGACCCTGGCCTTCTTCGGCAAAGGCATTGGCGCCCTGGGCTGGGCTGTGGTGGCCGACACCTCGCCCAAGCAGATCGCCGGCTTGTCTGGTGGCCTGTTCAACACCTTCGGCAACATCGCCTCGATCACCACTCCGATCGTCATCGGCTACATCATCAGCGCCACTGGCTCGTTCAAGTGGGCCCTGGTGTACGTGGGTGCCAACGCACTGGTGGCGGTGTTCAGCTACCTGGTGATCGTCGGCCCGATCAAGCGTATTGAGCTGCGCGAAGAAGCGTCGCCTGAAAGCATCCCGCCCGCCGGCAGCGAACTGGCAGGCTCGCGTCACTGAGTCGCACACGCCCGTACCCGGCCCTGGCCGGGTACAGGCGGATGAATAGCCTGAGAAAAAATTGGAAGGGCACCACCATGCAGTTGATCGAACACTCCGAGTCGCCCCGCTACGTCCGCCTGCACGATGACGACAATGTCGTGGTCGTGGTCAACGATGGCGGCCTGGGCGAAGGTGCACGTTTCGCTGACGGCCTGACCCTGGTCGAAGGCGTACCGCAGAGCCACAAGGTGGCCACCGTGACCATCGCCAAAGGTGACGCCGTACGCCGCTACGGGCAAATCATCGGCTACGCCCTGGAAGACCTGCGCCAGGGCAGCTGGGTACAGGAAAGCCAACTGGCCATGCCGGCCGCACCGGAACTCGACAGCCTGCCGCGCTGTGATGCCGTGCCTGCCGCCCTGCCCCCGCTCGAAGGCTTCACCTTCGAGGGTTACCGCAACGCCGACGGTACTGTCGGTACCCGCAACATCCTTGGCATCACCACCACCGTGCAGTGCGTCACCGGCGTGCTGGACCACACGGTCAAGCGCATTCGCGAAGAGCTGCTGCCCAAATACCCCAACGTCGATGACGTGGTCGCCCTCACCCACAGCTACGGCTGCGGCGTGGCGATCAACGCCCGCGACGCGTATATCCCGATTCGTACCGTGCGCAACCTGGCGCGCAACCCCAACCTGGGCGGTGAAGCACTGGTCATCAGCCTGGGCTGCGAGAAATTGCAGGCCGAGCAGGTGATGCACGAGAACGACCCCTCGGTCGACCTCAGCGACCCCTGGCTGTACCGCTTGCAGGACGCCAAGCTGGGCTTCGTGGAAATGGTCGAGCAGATCATGGAGCTGGCCGAGACGCGCCTGAAGAAGCTCGACCAGCGCCGCCGTGAAACCGTGCCGGCCAGCGAGTTGATCCTGGGCATGCAGTGCGGCGGCAGCGATGCGTTCTCCGGTATTACCGCCAACCCGGCGCTGGGCTATGCCTCCGACCTGCTGGTGCGTGCCGGCGCCACGGTGCTGTTCTCGGAAGTCACCGAAGTGCGCGATGCCATCTACATGCTCACCTCCCGCGCCGAAACCCCGGAAGTGGCCGATGCGCTGGTGCGCGAGATGGACTGGTACGACCGCTACCTGCAACAGGGCGCCGCCGACCGCAGCGCCAACACCACGCCTGGCAACAAGAAAGGCGGGTTGTCGAATATCGTCGAGAAATCCCTGGGTTCGATCGTCAAGTCCGGCAGCGGCGCCATCCAGGGCGTGGTGGGCCC